>JBBDRH010000102.1:0-9864 GCA_040905645.1 Actinomycetota bacterium | reverse complement strand
CCCGAAACGCCGGAAGTCGACACCTCCCACCTGACTCCGATCAAGGTGAGTCTGCCGGAGATGGTGGAGCGGCTGCGCCACGAGATTCGGTCGGCCGGCCACAGCTCCTTCCGGAGGCTCTGCGCGGGCGCCTCGGCGAAGATCGAGGTGGTCGTGAAGTTCCTGGCAGTGCTCGAGCTGTTCAAGGCGGAGGCCGTAGAGCTCGATCAGACCGAGCCCTTCGGCGACATAGCCGTCCGATGGGTTCCCCGGTCATGAGCGAGCAGGTTTCGATTTTCAAGAGCCTGGAAGCGGTGCTCTTCATAGCCGACGAGGCGGTCCCCACGGCCGACCTGGCAGTGCTCTTCGAGCTTCCCGCCACCCGGATCGAGTATTTCCTCGAAGAGATGACGCGGCGTCTGGAGGAGGGGGACCGCGGCATCGTCCTCCGGCGTGTGGCGGGCGGCTGGAGGCTGGCCACCCACCCGGACACGGCTCCCTACCTCGAGCGGTTCGTCGGCGAGCGGAGGGGCTCGCGGCTAAGCCACGCGGCTCTGGAAACCCTGGCGATAGTGGCCTACCGCCAGCCGGTTTCCCGGGGGCAGATCTCGGATATCCGGGGGGTTTCGAGCGATGGCGTCCTGAGGACCCTGGTTGTGCGCGGGGTGGTGGAAGAGGTGGGTCGGGACCCCGGACCCGGGCAGGCGATCCTCTACGGCACCACGCCTTTCTTCCTCGAAAAAGTCGGCCTGGACGCCCTCTCCGAGCTCCCGTCGCTGGCCGACCTGATGCCCGATTCGTTGGCGGTGGAGCGCATGGAGTCCGGGCTCGGCCCGGGGTTGTGAGCGAAGCCCCCGGCAAACCGCTTAGCGAACCCCGGACCGCCGTCACCACCGAGGCCACGGAGGGGGTGCGAGTCCAGAAGGTCCTCTCCGAGGCGGGGGTGGCCTCCCGCAGAGCTGCCGAGGAGCTCATCAGGCAGGGCCGGGTCCTCGTCAACGACCGGCCGGTGGAGCTGGGCCGGCGGATCGACCCGGCCAGGGATCGCCTCTCGGTGGACGGCCAGAGGATCCAGCTCGACCCGGGGAAGGTCTACCTGATGCTCAACAAGCCGGCCGGGGTCATAACCACGTCGAAAGATCCAAAGGGCAGGCAGACCGTCATCGACTTGCTGGGCATCCAGAAGCGTGTTTTCCCCGTGGGCAGGCTCGATATAGCCACCGAAGGCCTGCTGCTGCTCACCAACGACGGAGAGCTCACCCACCGCCTCACTCACCCTTCGTTCGAGGTGAGCAAGATCTACGTCGCCGAGGTGGCGGGGTCGATGGGCAGGGGAGTGATCCGCAAGCTCACCGAAACCGGGGTCGACCTCGGCGATGGCAAGCCCTTCAAGGTCGACTCCCTCAAGGTCATCGGCTCCCACAAGGGACGGGATGCCCGTACGGTGGTGGAGCTCACCCTTCACGAGGGCCCCAAACACGTGGTCCGGCGGGCGCTGGAGGCTGTGAACCGCCCCGTGTGGCGGCTCGTCAGGACCGGCATGGGCCCCCTGAGGCTCAACCGTCTCAGCAGCGGCACCTACAGGAAGCTCACCCGGGAGGAAGTTGCCGCGCTGTATCGTGAAGTCGGCTTGTAGATGTCAAAGGTACGGGGGCTGCGCGGCGCGACATCGGTGGCCGAGGACACCGCCGAGGAGGTCATGAGCGCTACCGCGGAGCTCATTCAGGAGATGATGAGCCGCAACGGCCTGGAAAAGGACGATCTGATCACGATCATCTTCACGGCCACGCCGGACATCACCTCAGAGTTCCCGGCCGCGGCGGCACGCAAGATCGGGATCTCGGACATTCCACTGCTCTGTGCCGCCGAGCTGGGCGTCACCGGCGCCGTGCCGCGGGTTATCCGAATCTTGATGCATATTTATACGGACCGCGCTTCTTCTGCGCTCAGGCACGTGTACCTGCGGGATGCCAAGCCCCTGCGTACCGACCTTCCTCAGTAACCTGCCGGGGGAGATATGAACGATCGTTTGGAACCAATCGGCACCGTGGCCATCCTCGGCCTGGGGCTCATGGGCGGCTCCCTGGGCCTGGCCATCAGCGACGCTGCGCTCGCGGTTCGGGTCATCGGATTCGACAAGGATGAGGGGGTGCGAGCAAAGGCGCTCAAGCTTGGGGCGATAACGCACACCGCCGATTCGCTCCCGCAGGCGGTAGCCGACGCGGAGCTGATCTTCATCGCCACGCCGGTGCGGTCGATTCCGGCCGTCTTCGCGGAGGCGGCGGCGTTGATGAAACCCGACTCCATCGTGACCGACGTGGGCAGCACCAAAGCAGGCCTGGTCGAGCAGCTGGGGGAGCTGGTGCCTGCCGGGGTACATTTCATCGGCGGCCACCCGGTGGCCGGGTCCGAGAAGGAGGGCATCGACGCAGCCACCGCGGACCTGTACTCGGGCTGTCTGTGGATCCTCACCCCGACCGAGGCAACCTCGCCCGCAGCCTACGGCCGGCTCGTTAGGTTCCTCACCGCTCTGGAGTGCCGGGTGCTCGCGCTGGAACCCCGGCGGCACGACGAGGCGCTGGCGCTGACCAGTCACCTGCCTCAGCTGGTCTCGAGCACCTTGATGGGGTTCGCCTCGGACGTCGCCAACGCGGGGGAGGGCCTGCCCCTGCTCACCGCCGGCGGCTTCAAGGACATGACGAGGATCGCGGGAAGCTCGCCCGACCTCTGGGTGGACATAATCAGGGAGAACCGGCCGGCTTTGCTCGGGCTGGTGAGAAGGTTCCAGGAGGCGTTTGGCCTGGCGGCCGTCTATGTCGAGCAGGGGGATTGGGAGAGGCTGAGGGGCTGGCTCGAAGATGCCAGGGTGGCGCGCCGTTCGCTGGCGGCAAAGCCCGGACTCGCTCCGGCGGAGCTGGTCGAGCTGCTGATCCCCGTGAGCGACCGGCCCGGCGTGCTGTCCGAGATCACCACCACGGTCGGTGAGGCGGGGGTCAATATCGAGGACCTGAACATCGTCCACTCGGCCGAAGGAGGCAGGGGAGTCATTCACCTTTCGGTGAATGGGCGGGCGGGCGCAGACTCGGCTCGATCGGCGCTCGAGAAAAAGGGCTATAGAGTCGAGGAGGAGCCCAAGGCTCGGTAAACCGCCTTCGGCACAAAGGAGTTGCAGCGCCAGTGGATCGCACTTTTCAACCTTCCGGCCATCTCTCAGGGTCGATCGCGGTGCCCGCTGACAAGTCCCTTACCCATCGCACCCTGATCCTTGCCGCGATGTGCCGCGGTGAAAGCCGGATCAAAGGACACATTGCCGGCGGGGACGTGGGCTCGACCAGGCGGTGTATCGAGCTCCTCGGAAGCCGGACGGAGGCGCTCGGGCAGAACCTTCTGCGCGTCGAGGGAAACGGGTGGCAGACGCCTCCGGAGGCGCACCTGGACGCCGGAAACTCGGGGACCACCATGCGGCTGCTGGCCGGCGCGCTGGCAGGAAGAAATGGCAGCTTCGTTCTATCGGGCGACGAATCGCTGTCGCGGAGGCCCATGATGAGGATCGCCCAGCCTCTCCGGCGCATGGGTGCCCGGGTCGAGCTGACTCAGGGCTCCCACGCCCCAATCGAGCTCACCGGCGGGGCCCTCAAGGGCATCACCTACGCCCCCGAGGTGGCCAGCGCCCAGGTGAAGGGGGCGGTTCTGCTCGCCGGCCTGCAGGCCGAGGGGTCCACTACCGTGGAGGAGGCGGTGCCTAGCAGGGACCATACCGAGAGGCTCCTGCGCTGGCTGGGGGCCTCGGTCCGTACCGGCGAAGGGTTCGTGACCGTTGACGGCGGGGACCAGATCTTCGACAGAGAGGGTTTTGAGTGCAGGGTCCCCGGAGACCTCTCTTCGGCTGCATATTTTGTGGTGGCGGCCTGCCTGTGCCCGGGCTCGAGGGTCGAGATTCGGGATGTCGGGCTCAACCCGGGGCGCACCGGCATCATCGAGGTTCTGAAGGCGATGGGAGCACACCTGCAAGTAAGCTTCGAGAGCGACGCCCCCGAGCCCATAGGCACGGTGGTGAGCAGCTCGAGCAAGCTCGAGGCCGTGAAGGTGAACGGGGCACTCATCCCCAGGACCATCGACGAGCTCCCCCTGGTGGCGCTGGCCGCCACGCAGGCCGAGGGCACCACCTTCATCACCGATGCCGCCGATCTCAGGGCAAAGGAATCCGACCGCATCGCAGTCCTCGCAAAAAATCTCAGGATCCTGGGAGCCAATGTGGAGGAGCTGCCCGACGGGCTGTGCATCACCGGCCCCACGCGGCTGCACGGGGGGATCGTCGACGCCCACTCAGACCACCGGATCGCGATGACCTTTGCGGTAGCGGGGCTGATCGCAACCGACCCGGTGACGGTGACCGGGTGGGGCTGCGCCGCAGTCTCCTACCCGGGGTTCGACCGGGTGCTCGCCGGGCTACTCAAATGAGGGGGCCGGCGATTGCGGTCGACGGGCCAGCCGGCTCGGGCAAGAGCACGGTGGCTAAAGCTCTGGCGAAGCGGCTGGGGGCGGCCCACGTCGACACGGGAGCGATGTACCGAGCCCTGGCCTTGAAGATGCTCGAGGAGAGGCTCCGGTTCGACGATCGGAGCGCAGTGGCCGAGCTTCTCGCCTCAACCGACATCCGGGTCGGGGATGGGAAGGTGCTCCTCGACGGACGGGACGTTGCACACCTGATCCGCAGCGACGAGGTCACCGCCGCCTCCTCGAAGGTTGCGGAGCTCGAGCCCGTCCGCAGGTGGATGGTCGAGCGCCAGCGTGCGATAGCCGAGGCCGCCGGGAGCGCGGTGGTGGAGGGCCGGGACATCGGGACGGTGGTCCTCCCGGGCGCGGATCTCAAGATCTTCCTGACCGCAAGCGAGCAGGAGCGGGCGCGGCGGCGCTCGCTGGAAACCGGCTCAGAGGCCGAGCGAACCGCGGCGGAGATTGCCAGCCGGGATGCACGAGACTCCGAACGCAGCTTCTCTCCGCTGAAGGCCGCGGCCGACGCCGTGGTGCTGGACACCACGGACCTTTCGATCAAGCAGGTGCTCGACCGAATCCTCGAAATCTTGACCACGGCAGGGCTCGCAGATGACTGAGGCCAACCTCCCAAAGGTTGCGGTGGTCGGCAGGCCGAACGTTGGCAAGTCGACGCTGGTCAACCGCCTCGCCGGCCGCCGGGACTCGATAACCGGACCGGCGCCGGGACTTACCCGCGACCGGTTGAGCGTTCAGGCCGAGTGGCAGGGCCGGTACTTCGTGCTCAACGACACGGGCGGCCTCATCGAGCAGGCCCTCGGGGAGGATGCGTCCGGAACCATCACCGGCAAGGTCGCGGCCTCGGCGCTGAACGCCATCGACTCGGCCGATCTGGTCCTGTTCCTCGTGGACGGCCAGGCCGGGGTCACCTCCGACGATATGGCGCTCGTGGGCCGCCTTCGCAAGGTGAAGGCGCCGGTGATCGTGGTGGCCAACAAAGTGGACAGCCAGAGGGACGAGCTGGAGGTGTCCACCTTCTGGAGCCTGGGACTGGGCGAGCCTTCCGCAGTCTCCGCCCAGCACGGCCGGGGAACGGGCGACCTGCTCGACCGAATCATCGAGCTGCTCCCGGAGACGTCCGCCTACGAGGAGGCCGCGGAGATTCCCTGCATCAGCATCGTGGGCCGTCCCAACGTTGGAAAGTCCAGCATCTTCAACCAGCTGATAGGGGAGGAGCGCAGCATCGTCCATCACGAGCCCGGCACCACGCGGGACTCGGTCGACAGCCTGATCGAGATCGACGGCCGCAAGTACCGGTTCGTGGACACGGCGGGCATCCGCAAACGATCCAAGACCCACGATGTGGAGATCTACAGCGCCAGCCGGACCAGGCAGGCGATCGAACGCTCGGACCTCGCCATTCTGGTGATAGACGCCCACGACGGAGCCACTGCCCAGGACCAGCGAATTGCCCGGCAGGTGGCCACTTCAGGGGTGGGCGCGATCATCGCCCTCAACAAATGGGATCTCATCCAGGACCCTGAGGACGCGAAGATTTCCGAGCGCTCCGTGGCCGACCGGCTCCAGTTCGTCGATTACGCCACCCTGATCCGAACCTCCGCCCTGACCGCCCGTGGACTGGGAAAAATCTTTCCCGTTATCGATCGGGTGCTCGAAACACGAAACCGGCGTGTGGGGACGGCCGACCTCAACGAGCTGATCCAGCAGACGCAACAGAAGGCCCCGCCCCCGGGAGTGGGGGCTTTTCACTCCAAGATCCTCTACGCCACCCAGGCGTCGGTCGCCCCGCCCACCTTCGTCCTGTTCACCACAGGGCCCCTGGCGGTCTCCTGGCAGAGGTTCCTGGAGCGCCGCCTGCGCGAGGAGTTCGATTTCGGCGGCAACCCCATAAACATGGTGGTCAGGGAGCGCGAGCGGGACGGCTCCCGAGGGAAGGCCGGTAGGTAGCCAAAGCGCTCTCAGGCGCGGCCAAAGGGCTAAGATAGGTGTTTCGGGACGTAGCGTAGTTTGGTAGCGCATCCGGCTGGGGGCCGGAAGGTCGTCGGTTCAAATCCGGCCGTCCCGACTCGACTTCAGGCATGGATGGCCGGTTCCCCCAACCCTGTTAGTGGGTAAGTACCAGGTACGGGACGATCGGGTTCGATCGCCCGACCACGGACTATGGGGTGTAACCCCCTACAAAGTACGGCGAGTGGGAGAATAGGCTGAACAAGAGATTTGTTAAACGAGGAGGCTAGGTATGGCTGAGGAACGGGATCAACCCAAGGACGAGCAGAAGAAGTCGATGATCGAGACGATCATGACGGTTCAGGGTGCCAAGGTGCTCGGCCCTCCCGGGGACAAGAAGAAGGCAGCCGATCGGATTTTGGCCAATTACGAGGACCGACCCTCCTTCCGCAACGAGAAGATCATGGAAGACTTTGCAGACAGTGTGAACCACGAAGCCAAGTCCATCGGCGAGCGGATCGAAGAACACTGACGGCTGCACCAAACTCCCGCCATCAACTTAATCTCCAGCGCGTGTTGACGGGGAATCGCGCCCTCTGATCTATGTTGCCATTGGCGCCTCGGACGTCGTGGGCGAGGGCGCCGACTACCCTGAAAATGAGGGATGGGTCGCGGTTCTCCATGCCAAGCTGCCGAAAGGCGCCACTCTGCACCGGTTGGGGGTTTCGGGGAGCACCGCTGAGGATGCGATCCACGAACAGATCCCCCGGGCGGAGGCCGCAGGACCCGGCCTGGTCACCATCTGGCTCGTGGTCAACGATTTCAGGACCGAGGTTCCACTCAGCGACTACCGGCTTCACCTCGACGAGATCGTGAGCCGCATGACCGCGACCGGAGCGACGGTGCTCGTCGGCAACATGCCGGAGCTTACGAGCATGCCCGAGTTCTCGTCGACCCCCCCGGACGAGCTGCGGACGCTTATGGCCACATGGAACTCGGCCATCGAGGAGGTCGTCACCTCGCGCGGAGCCGTGCTGGTAGACCTTCTCGCGGCCTCCGAGGAGATGGAGGGGGACACCAGCATGCTCCTGAGCGAGGACGGGTTTCACCCCTCGACCCTGGGACATCTGGCGCTGGCGGAGATCTTCCATCACTATTACGAACTGGTGTCGTCGCAGACCGCCGAACGCCAATAGAATGAGGGCCTTGTGTCCCTTTGATTGGGGCACGGGATGCTACCCGATGGAGCCCGGTTCCTAGAGGCAAACCCATAATGCGAGATGTCCCATAGGTGGCGCACAGTGACGAGGTGGTGCTGGACCGGATAGTCACGGTCCCCAACCTCATTAGTACCGCGCGCATCGCCTTGATACCGGTTTTCGGCTGGGCGTTCCTCACCGGCTCCCGGGACACCTTCGCCTTGATCCTGTTGATCGTAATCGGCTGCAGTGACTGGGTAGACGGGTACGTGGCCAGGAAAACCGGCCAGGTGAGCAAGCTCGGCAAGCTGCTGGACCCGGTGGCGGACCGGATAGCGATAGTCATAGTGCTCATTGTGCTGACCTTTCGAGGCGTGGTTGATGAGCCGGTGGCGGCCGCCCTGCTGGGCAGGGACCTCATCGTGTCGATAGTGTTCCCGATCCTCGAAAGCAGGGGGTTTCCCAGGCTTGCAGTGAACCAGACGGGCAAATGGGCCACCGCTCTGATCTTTTTCGGGATGGGATTTGCGGCCGGCAGTGTGCTCGAGACGCCGGTTCAGATCGCTTCCGGGGTCCTCTCGCAGATTCTGCTCATAGCAGGAGCCGTGCTCTACTGGACGGCCGGAGTCTTTTACGTACGGGAGATCCGGAAGGTGATCGCGGCGAGGTCTGCGGAGGTCACGGCATGAAGGGGATCCGCAGGCACAGGCTGGCAATCGCCCTGGTGACCACGGTCGTTGTCCTGGGAGCCTGGCTGGGAACCTCGGCAGTGGCGAGCGCCGGCGAGGTGCTCGGCGGCATCACCGTCGGCGGGGTCCCGGTGGCGGGCCTTCAGGCCCAACAGCTGATCACCCGGCTGGCCCCGGCGGCACGGGCGCTCGAGCGCCGGCCGATGACCCTCTACGTCGGCGATCGTGAGTGGCCGCGCACCCCGGAGTCCATGGGCATCACCATCGATTTGAGGCGCAGCGCTTCCAACGCCCTCATGGCCGGCCGGAGCAACTCCTTCTCCTGGATGATCCAGTCGCTCGGGTCCCAGGACCGCGAGCTCCCGTGGGTGGCCCGGGTGGACCGAGGCAAGCTTGCTCGCAGCCTGGAGGAGCTAACCGCCGCAGTGAGGGTGGATGCCTCCAACGGCGACTTCTCCCTGGCCGGATCGGAGGTCAAGGTAACGCCCCCGAAGGAGGGCGTCACGCTGATCGGCGCCTCGGCCCGCCGCCAGGTTCTGAGAGCCGCGCTCTATCCGGCGAACAGGGATCGGGTCGCCCTCCCCGTTCGCAAGACCCCTCCCGCGATCACGCTCGAGCAGCTCGAGCGGGTGAAACAGCAGGCGGAGGCAATTCTGCAGGCGCCCGTCGATTTCCTCGCCGAGGGCAAGACCTACCGGGTCGCCGCGGAGAAGATCGCGCCGGCCCTCAAGGTCAGCGAGGTCGAAAATCCCGAAGACAAAACCAAGTCCCTGGTGCTGAGCGCCGACCCGGCCGTGCTGAAGGCCCAGATCATTGCGGCAGCCCCCGCGGTCACCCGCGAGCCCAAGGATGCGACCTTCACGGTGGCAGGGGACGCGGTGATCCTGCAGCCGAGCGTCGACGGCGCCACGATCGACACCGCCCAAGCAGGGGTGGCCGTGGTGGCCCTTGCGGCCGGCGAGCGGCGGCCGATACCGCTGCCCGTGGCGATACAGCCTCCCGCCCTGACCACCGACGCCGCATCGAAGCTGGGCATATCCCAGCGGATCTCCGCCTTCACGACCACCTTCGACGCCCGCAACGCGCCGCGGGTAGGTAACATCGATCGGATGGCCGACTCCATCGACGGCAAGATCCTTCAGCCGGGTCAGACCTTCTCGCTCAACGGGGCCACCGGCGAACGGACGGTCGCCAACGGGTATCAGGAGGCAGGCATCCTGGTCGACGGAGAGTTGGTGCCCGGGATCGGGGGCGGTGTGTGCCAGGTGGCCACGACGTTGTTCAACACGGTGTTCCTCGCCGGGCTCGAGGTGGTCGAGCGAAGCAACCACAGCCTTTTCGTGTCGAAGTACCCGACGGGCCGGGATGCAATGGTCAACTTCGGCACACAGGACCTGCAGTTCCGTAACGACACCGAGTTCGGGATGCTCCTGAAGGCGCGAGTCTCCGCCCGGGAGCTCACGGTCAGCATCTACTCCTCGCCGCTGGGCCGCGTGGTGACCCACACGACCTCTCCGCAGACCAACCCACGGGTG
>JBBDRH010000101.1:0-1636 GCA_040905645.1 Actinomycetota bacterium | reverse complement strand
CGTCCCCGGAAGGTGTAGCCCAGAAAGTCGAAGCTGGTGTGCTCCGCTTCTCCGGACCGGTTCGCGTCCTTGCAGAACACGACCTTGGTCTTGCCGGGATGCAGTTCGAGCCCAACGGACTCGAGCCGTACGGCGATCGCTGCCAGAAGTGTTTCGGCTTGCTCCTTGCTGTCGCAGTGCACGATCACGTCGTCTGCGTAGCGTTCAAACGGACAGTCCTGATGGTTCCGGACCATCCACACATCGAACGCGTAATGCATGAACAGATTGGCCAACACGGGCGAGATCGGCGACCCCTGTGGAGTGCCTCTCTGCCGTGCGACGAGGGTCCCGTCTGGCATCTGCATCGGCGCTTTGAGCCACCGATCGATGTAGAGCAGGACCCACCGCTCGTCGGTGTGGTGAGCTACCGCCTTGAGGAGCAGATCATGATCAACGCTGTCGAAGAAGGCGCGGAGATCAAGATCGATCACCCAGTCCTTCTTCCAGCAGCGCTGCCGGGCTACGGCCAGCGCGTCATGGGCTGAACGCCCCGGACGATAGCCGTAGCTGTCAGGGTGGAAGATCGGCTCCAGCCGTTCCTCCAGCAGCCGTGCGGCTGCGGTCTGGGCAATCCGGTCGGCCACTGTTGGCACCCCGAGTACCCGAACCCCTGCACCATGATCCTTGGGTATCTCCACCGCCCGCACCGGCGCCGGCATGTAGCTGCCCGACGACATCCGGTTCCACAGCTTGTACAGGCCATTGACCTCGTCCGCTCGGAACCCGGTGATGCTGGCGGCGTCCACGCCCGGCGCACCGCCGTTGGCCTGGACCTTCTTCCACGCCTCGAACACGAGACGTTTCGAAATATCGAACGACTTCACCTTCGGCTTCGATCCGCCCATCAGCTCCTCCCCAAACGGGTTGGCCTCTGGGTGATCTGACCTGCCCGGCCCCTTGGCTCCAGCCCCATTACAGGACCTTCATCGCTACTACGGGCCGGTCCGCCCCTGTGTCTCGCATCGGTACTCGCCCGCTCACGGTGTCCACCGCTTGCGGTTCTCCCTCTCGCGACCCGCAGGCCGCCGTATCGAGACGACAGGTTCTCCTGTTCCATACCAGCGCCCACGACGAGCTCACGCCACCTATACACCGGACACCGCCAGAGCAGCATGCAGGCCACCCCCTGGCTCCGAACCCCCATCACGGCAGATCAGGCTCCCGGAAGTGCCAATCGCTCCCGGTTTCGATGTCATCATCGTCTTTCGATGCGTCAGCAGTGGTTCACACACGTTCGTCTTCTCGTCGCACACCTGACCCGCGTTCGCGGGCCTTCTCCACAACGCTCACCACCCCGGCTCTTGACCGGCGCAGCTTGTTGTGGTTTGGGATCTCCACCTGCACGGCGACCCCGGAGGACCTACCTCCATCACTGGCACAGCACGGTTCGTGTCAACGATCTTCTACAACGTCACCACTTCCCTTCAGGACACACACTGGCGCGGCCTCTTACCGAAACTGAGCGAATAACGGCGAACTGAGCGAATAGAGCGTCGTTGAGGGCGTGGACGGTGGGTTCATTTGGGCATGACCTGGGTACGTGTCCCCAGTGGGCCCGAGTTCGCTCCGCCTGCGGAGGGGGCGGCGCTACGGT
>JBBDRH010000100.1:0-1637 GCA_040905645.1 Actinomycetota bacterium | reverse complement strand
CAGAAGCGGCGTCCTCCGCAGGCAGGCCCAGGCCCGTCAGGGCGCGCTCTGCGAGTTCTTGCAGCTGGTGTTCGAACAGGATTTCCGCTTGGCCCGGTGCCGATTGCATTTTCGTGGTATCCTCCTGAAGTGGGTCGGCTGGACGGCTTGGCGACTCGCCCGGTAGGTATGGCAGAAATCGCCGCCGCATGCCCGCCGCGCGGGGACCGGGCTGTCATATCGGGCGCGATCGCTGAACCATGAAACGATCCCTTGGCACCACAACCAGGGTTGCCACCGTGGCGAGATTGCAGCATCCTGTATACACGAACGCTTGATTGGTGCCGACTCGGCATCGGGCGTTTTCAACCAGGGAGGAAATAAGATGGGCATCATTCGCACATCCATGTTCGGGATCGCCGCCGCGGCGACGGTTCTATCTTGGACCCCGTTGGCGGCCACCGAGGTCCGCGTGGCCAGTCACATGGCCGTGACCGGCCAGCCGCTCACCCACGCCGCCATTTTCCAGAGAGAGGTGGAAGAGCGCTTTCCCGGCAGGTTCGACTTCAAGATATATCCGAGCGCGCAGCTCGGACAGGAGAAGGCGCTGATCGGCCAGGTCAAGGCCGGCTCTCTGGAGATCGCAGCCGCCGGATCCGGTCCCCTTGCGCTGGATGCAAAGCTCGGGGTGTTCGACATGCCGTGGCTGTTTGCCGATTGGGAGCACGCGGAACGGGCGCTGACCGGAAAGCTCGGAGACGCCGTACGTGAGCTCCTTGAGGATGAGCACAATGTGATCGTGCTCGGGATCTACGGCCTGGATTTCCGCGACGTCATCAACAAGGTCCGGCCGATCGTCACTCCGGACGACATAAAGGGCCTCAAGATCCGACTGACGGGCAGCAAATTCCGCATTGCCGGGTTCAGGGAGTTGGGCGCCAACCCGGTGCCGGTGCCTTGGTCGGAGACCTTTACCGCGCTGCAGACGGGCGCTGTCGATGGCGCGGAGGCCACTTACGCCGGCTTCTACGAGGAGAAGCAGTACGAGGTATCGACGTACTTGTCGAACACGCACCACGTCTTCGGCCCCACGTTCCTTCTCGCCTCCCGGAGCTTCTTCGATCAGCTCTCGCCGGAAGACCAGCAGGCGCTGCGCCAGATCGGGCGGGACATCGCGCCCGAAGCCTTCCAGGCGAGCCAGGACATCAGCAACAAGTTCCTGGCGGAGCTGAGCAAGCACCTGGAAGTCAATGACGTCGATCTCGATGCATTCTCCGCCAGGGCCGAGCCGGTGTACGACGACTATATCGAGGAGGTCGGCGACGAGTGGATCAAGCTGGTGGAGGAGGCGCGCTGATATCGAGCTGATCGTGCAGCGATCCGATGTCTCGCCTACTTCGTGTCTATGACATGATAATGGGGGCCGTGGCAGTCACTCTGGTGGCTGCCTCGGCAATCCTCACCTGTACTGCCGTATTTTTTCGCTACGTCCTCAATGCGGCCCTGAGCTGGCCGGAGGAGGTGGTGGGATTCCTGCTCGTCTGGCTCAGCTTCGCCGGAGCCTATCTGGCGCTGCGCCGCGATGCCCATATCAGCTTCGGCATGCTGGTCGATGCGATGCCGCCGAATGACTGGCTGGCCGGCGCTGAAGTGGCCGG
>JBBDRH010000099.1:0-9979 GCA_040905645.1 Actinomycetota bacterium | reverse complement strand
CAGCAGGTCGGCAGCGCTCACCTTCTTCGTCACGTTCCCCTCGGTGATCCGCCACTCGAGAGGCTCCCACGAAAGCCAGCTGCCCACCTGAGCGTCTCCGGGGAACAGAAGGACCGGACCACCGTCACCGAGCTCGAATGCCAGCACCAGGCTCGTGTTGTTGGTGTCCGAGTCGAGCTGCAGCGCCAGGCGTGCCGACACCCCCAGCCAGTCGTCCTCGATCCGGCGCCACTCGTCCCGGTCGGAGCTGTAATGCTCCAGGAAGAAGGGGTGATCGGAGGCCTCCTGTTCGCCAATCCGAAACCAGTCCTCGAAGGGCTGCTCCTCCGGGCTCTCCCCACGATCCAGCGCCTCGGCCGCGGCCATGAATCCGAGGTCCGCGCTCATATCGCCCGCCAGCTCGTACACCTCGGGATGCTTCTTGCTAGGGTCGCTGCGCTTGATCAGCCTGCGGTCGTGGGGCGGGCCGAGGATGTAGATCCTCACCCCGTTCATACCCGGCAACCCGGAGATCTCCTCTCCGGGCCTCAGGAAACTCAGATCCGCCGGCTCCCGGCTTTTGACCCACTCGAGAGCCTTGGACGTCGTCGGCCTCCCCTCGGCGCCCAGCTCGCCGTTGAACCCGAGCAGGGCGTCCAGCTGCATGCTGACTCGTTTGCCATTTTTCGAGCCGGCGGCGTGAAGCCGCCGTTGCGCTCCGGCCAGCGCGTGGAGAGCCTTGGCCTTCCGGATGCCGAGCTCCTTGGCTAGCTCGTCCTCGGGGTCCTCGGTCCAGGCGGTCCAGACCCGGGCAACCCTTAACTTGTCGAAGACCTCCTGAGCCTGCAGGAAGCCTGAGAGGTGATCCCAGTGCTCGTGGGTGGCGACCAGCACGTCCAAACGGCCCCCGGTCGTCTCCCGAACGTTCTCCGCCACCGCCAGCATCCGCTCCTTGCTCTCGGGAGTGCCCTTGAGCACGCCGCAGTCGATCAGCAGGTGCACCGGTTGTGCGTCGGTGGTGAAGGTCAACAGGAAGCAGTCCCCCAACCCTTGTCGGTACATCCGCACCCGCACAGAGTTCATTCGGTCCCCATCAGAATCGGTGCAGCATGGCAAACGGCTCGTTTCCCTCGCTGGTGACGCCTCCGAAGTAGGTGGCCGCCAGGCTCTGGCCGCCCTCCTCGAGGGAGTAGCGCCGCTGCCGCTCGAGGCGCACGTCATCGAGCTTCTTTTTGATGCTGAAGCGCACCTTCCCCGTCTCCGCGTCCACCAGCAGCGTGCAGCCACCCCGGAAGTAGTAGTCGGGCGTCTTGCCGGTACCCTCGTCGGCCGGGTCCAGGTACTGGCCTATCCGTTGGGTCAGCTCGATCACCCACTGGAACCGGGCCTCGTCGTTCCAGTCGGTCCGTATCGAGGGACGCAGCGAGTGAACCTCGAACTTCAACGATGGGTCGATGCCGCTCAAGACCTCGGATGCGCCCTCCATCTTGTTGCTCAGGTAGGCATGAAGCTCCGTGCGGCGGTCCCGCATGAGATTGAACAGCTTTTCGCGGCTCCTCGACAGGTTCCAGGATCCGAGGTCAACCGCCCACTCCTTGACCAGGCTCAACACCACATCCTCATCCTCGTCGGGGGCTGCATAGGCCGGGCGCCACAGCAGCCCGTCCACCGACAGCGTTCGCACGTCCTCGGGAATGATGCCGTGCCGGCGGAACGCTTCGACGAAGGCGACCCGGCGGTGGTCGACGTCCACGGGGTCGAACTCGAAGTCGGCAGTCACCACCGCCCTCAGGTAGTCGCCGAAGGTGATGTCGACCGGCGGACAGTAGTCGAGGGCCCGGATGGACATCTCCAGGACGTGGCGCGCCGATTTGGATGCCTCCTCCGCCAGCCGGTCGACCAGGTCGGGGTGGAGGTGCCCCGCGGGCAGAACCCCGGTCCCCTCGGTCGCGATGCGCAGGAGGTCCGCGACCCGGGCCTTGTACATGGTCAGGAAGGCGTCGAAGACCGCCGCGACCAGTATTGCTCCCCGGGTATGAGCCTCCATCTCTCGCTGGTAGGCGGCGGGGTCGGGTGCGATCGGCTGCCACTTGCCGTTCGGGTCCGTTTTGCCGATAGCGCTCCTCAGGGCGCCGCGCTTGCCGATTGCCTGTCCGAACTGCTGGGCAAGCTCACCCAGGCGGTTCTGGCTGGCAAGGTCTCCCCGGGTGGCGGCAATCTGATGGCGCAGCACGTCGGGAAGGGAGAAATGCTGGAACAGCGCCACGATGTCTGCGAACGCCTCGTGAAACGCCAGCACGTCCGGGTTGCTGGGCTCGCCGAATCGCCGGTGTATTCCGTCGAGCAGGGCATGGGTGGTCTCATGAGCGATGATGTCGTGGGAGAGGCAGGTGAAGACGTTCATCCGCCCCCCGGAGCCCTGGGAGTCCTCGCCCACCGGTGCCGGGAAGTATCCGAAGAGCAGCGCCTTTTTGTCGGGGCTGTAGTACGCGTTGGCCTCCCTCAAGGCGTGGGGATGAATCCGAAGGCGCTGCACGTACTCCTCCCGCCAGCCCCCCTGGTCGTCCTCGTCGCCTACCGAGCTTCTATGGGGCGACCACAGCGCCAGCCGGCCCAGGGCCCGCTCGAAGTGGCGGATGGTGCGCATCGCCACCGCGTAGACCATCTGCTGGTGGAACTGGGGGTTGCTCTCCGAGGGAGCCAGGCCGTCCTGGGCCACGATGCTGGTGTGATTCAAGTCGATGGGGGCGTAGAAGCATCCACTCGCCGGATCGCGGTCCACGACCTCCAGATACTCGCCGACGGGGCCCGGGGCGAGCAGATCCTTCCCGGTTTCGTCGTCGCGTTCCCAGGGCACGGAAAGGGTGACCTCGTTGATGCCGGCGGTCTCGAGCTGGACCCCCAGGCTCGGATCGAAGGCGAACACCCGCAGCCTTCGTTCGGTAGGCACCGGCATTCGACCCGAGCCCGCGCTTGCAATCGCCGCTCCTCTTCCACGATTGTCCTTCGGGCTCGACTCCGGGGTTCGCTTCTCGATCAGATACCGGACCCTGCCGGAGTCGGCGTCGATGATCAAGGTGCACCCGGCCGACAGGTAGCGTCTGCCGACAGGTAGCTTGTCGCTCGGCGGCGTGCCGGAGCGCTGGAGAATTTTGACCACCCACTGCAGCGTGAGGTCGCCCGTCAGCCCCGCCCGCTCCCGCAGGTGTAGCGTGACGACCTCGAACGGCCGTCTGAGATCGATTACCCCCAGCCGCTTGCCCTCGCGTCCGTGCTGCCTCAGGCGTTTGGTCAGGTCGCTCTTCCAGCCTTCCATCAACTTCCACGCTTCCTCCCTGTCGCGGGGGAGGTTCCAGTAGCTGTGCTCGGCCGACAGCTCCCTGACGAAGTCGGACACTGCCCTTGACTGCTCCTGATCCGGGGGTGGCAGCCACAGCAGCGTGTCCACCGAAAGTGTTCCGACGTCGCGGGGGAGGATGCCGTAGCTGCGAAAAGCGTCGAGGAAGGCGATTCGATACCTGCGGTCGTCGACTTTGGTGAGGCCATAGTCCGCGGTGATCACAGCCCGCAGGAAGTCACCAAATGTGATCCCGACGGGGGGCAGATAGTCGAGCGCCCGGATGCACATGTCGAGCACGTGTTGAGCAGACTTGGACGCCTCGTCCGTCAGACGGTTGATGAGGTCCGGGTGCGCATGCCCTTCGGGCAGCACGCCGGTGCCCTTCGTGGCGATCCTCCGGAGGTCGGAGACGCGGGACTCGTAGATCTTCCTGAACGCCTCGAAAACGGCGGCGACCAGGATGTCCCCCCGGGCGTGCGGCTCCGTTGTCGTCTGGTACAGGGTTGAGTCCGGGCGGCGCGGGCGCCACTTACCGTTTTCGTCGGTCGCGCCGAGTGCGTTTCGTAGACCATCCGGCATCCCGATCGCCTGGCCGAACTGCAGCGCCACCGCACCGAGCTGGCTTCGGGTATCGAGGTTGCCCCTCACCGCTCTGATCTGCTCGAGCAGAACCTCGCTCTTTCCAAAATGCTGAAGCAGAGGGATCAGATCCGCCCACCCCTCGTGAAAGGCCTCCCCGTCGGAGCCCGGTTCCCCCTCGAACCTGAGGTTCATGCCCTGGAGCAGTGCGTGCGTCACCTCGTGAGCTATGACGTCCTGAGAGAGCGCCGTGAACACCCAGGTGCCCGGAAATGGCGAGTCGGGAATGCTCTCGAAGTACCCGAAGAACAACCCTTTTTCCGGTTGGTAGAAGGCGTTCGGGTCCTGCATGAAGTGCGGAAACAGTTTCAGCCGCCTCTGATAGACGAGCTCGGTCGCCTTCCTGCCGCCTGCCGTCCGATTCGTCACCTCGAGTGGCGGCCAGTGCGCCACTCGCCCCAGTGCACGCTCGAAGTTGCGAATCGTCTTCATTGCGACCGCGTAGACCATCTGCTGCCGAAACTGCGGATTGCCGTCGGAGGGGGGAAGCCCGTCCAGGGCAAGCAGCTCGGGTCTCTCGAGATCCACCGGCTCGTTGACCGGGTTGCCCGACTCGTCCTCATCGACGACCATCACGTACTCGCCTTCGGGCCCGGGCTTGAGGGGCTCCCATGGGATTTGGACCGTCATCTCGTTCAGGACCGCCGTCTCGAATCGGACGGTTGCACCGGGATCGACCGCAAAGACTCTGAGCTTGCGGAGGACCGGGCGCGGAATGCTCAGATGCTGGAGCGACTCCTCGGCCTGGCTCGGCTGACGCAGGGATGGTGGCGAAAAAGCGTCCTCTCCCTCGTCGAGCGCCTGCCCGGCGATCTCCACCTGCTCATACGGACGCGGCGCTCTCAGCCGGCACCGCCCGGAACCACCTCACGCGCCCCAAACCCGCCAACCTTGGTAGCCACCGAACCGGATTTCATGCCGCCGTCGTGCTCTGGCACTGAAGACCTCCCAGGTGACTGAAAAAGGGGCCCGCGATCAGGGGAAACTCTACAATCTTTACCATCAAATCTCGGCCGAACCGAACAAATCCCCCTGCGATTAGGTCATTTGGCCACTGGTATGGGCCGGATGGCGGAACCTCTTCGGACGTACACTTGAATGAGATTTGCCTGTCGACGAAAGGGCAGGCCTTTAATAGGAGGTTGCAGATGACCAGTGCCATGCCGATTCCAGGCCGAACCCCCGTCGGCGCCCTCGACGCGAGCATCCGGGCGAGGTTCATCTCGCAAACCTACGGGCACCTGTTCGCGGCCATCGCCGCCTTTACCGGCGTTGAGGTGTTCCTGTTCACCAGCGGATTTGCCGAGTCGATCTTCAATGCGATGATCAGCACCAGCTGGCTGGTGATCCTCGGCGCCTTCATGATCGTCGGGTATCTGGCGAGCTGGACCACGGCGAGGGCAAAATCCCTGAGCGCCCAGTACGCGGCTCTCGCGGCCTTCGTGGTGGCCGAAGCGATTATTTTCGTTCCCCTGCTCTTCATCGCAGACTCCCAGGCCCCGGGGACTATCTCCAGCGCGGCAATCGTCACCCTGCTGGGCTTCGCCGGCCTCACCGCCGTTGCCGTCGCCACCGGCAGGGACTTTTCGTTCCTCCGCGGGGTTCTAATGTGGGGCGGTGTCGCCGCTGTGCTGCTGATCGTCGGCTCGGTGATCTTCGGGTTCCAGCTCGGAACCTTCTTCTCGGTGGCGATGGTGGCGTTTGCCGGGGCTGCGATCCTTTATGAGACGTCAAAGATCCTTCGTTCATACCCCGAAGATAGGTACGTCTCGGCGGCGCTTCAACTCTTTGCCTCGGTGGCTCTGATGTTCTGGTACGTCCTGCGGCTGTTCATGTCGCGGGATTAGGAGCATCCAGCCAAACCCTCTGCTGGCTGACGGAGTAGACGATACGCCTGCCGTCGCCGGACCCCTCCGGAAGAGGCGGGATCGACACCGCCTCCGGAGCCGGCGCTGCTGAAGACACCGGCTCAGCCGCTGTCTTCGGCGCGAGAAGGCCCTGGAGGAGCGTGCCCAGATCGAGCGCAACTGAACTCGCCGGGGGCAGCCCTATCGCCAGCGTGACCGCTACCGCGACTACGACGGCACGTCTGCCGGCGGGCCGTCAAGCTCCTCGGGATGTGCGGCATGTGGTAGATCCTTCCTCTGTCCTCGGGATTAGGCGGATTCCCTACCTGGGGTGGGAGGCGACGCACTCGATACGCCGCTCTAGCTCGAATCGACCGGGCTTTGTGACTGAAAGGCCTGAGGCCCTTATGGGTAGGTTACCCAGGAGGGAAGTTTTTTACCCCTGCTCGGCCGGAGCCTCGGCCTGTTGGGCGACGTTCGGGCTCCGCCTCCAGGCCAGGGCCGCTGCCGCCGCGGAGACCAGGTGGAGGATATGAACTGCCCGGTTGGCGCCGATCACATTCAGCTCAGGATTGCTCTCCAACAACGTCAGGCCGATCAAACCCAGCGCGAAAAGCACCACCGCGGCAATCCTGCACGCCATGCGGGCGCGGGCATAGCCGGCAGATCCTGCGTTGACCAGGCTCCAGCCGATGGCCAGATGGAGCAGAGCTTGGAGCGGGTTCATCCGGAAGCCCATGAGCACATCGCCCTCGGTGGCGGCAAAGCCGCCGAAACTGGCAGTCGCAAAACCGACGAAGCCCAGGATGCAGTAGATCAAACCGAGCACGGTCGCAGTTTGCTCCGCTCTGCCGAGGACGGCGGTCTTGGCCACGGCGGTCTTGGCGGCGGCAGGCTGCGCCGGCAACCGCTTGCCCTTGGGGGTGCGGCCGCGCTCGTAACGCCCGAAGACCAATACCAGCGCGGCCAGCGTCACAGCGAGCATGGCAACCCATACCGGCCGTAGGAACCACCACAGCGCGGTGCCCGCCGGCGGCCCGGGGAATCCCCACGGGTAGGCGAAAACCACGATGATCACCGCCGCGGTCATGTGCCACAAGAACATCGTCATCATCATCGTATTGAGCGCAATCACCCCGGCCCACGGCTTTCGGCGGGCCAGAACTCGGGAGACGGGCTCGCGCAGGAGCATCGCCAGGCCCACCTGCCAGATGGTCAACACCAGGATGCAGATAGTCGGCGGATTGGTGTTCGATCGCCCGTGCACGTTGAAGACCATGTTGGAGGAGTAGCCGCCCCAGGTGGTGAGCAGCACCAGCGCCAGGAGGCCGCCCGCGGCCATCGCGAGGTAGGCCCTGCGGCTCAGCCGGAGGAGTGAGCCGTCGGCGTAGAAGAACCCGAGCTGATGGGCAAACAGCCAGACGAAAAGGTAGTTGAGAGCACCGATGAACGGCACCTTCAGGTTGATTCCCAAAAGGTCCACAACCACCGCGCCGATTGCCATCGTCGCCAGCGCCGCCCGGCCGTAATTGCGATGGATTTTGAGCATCTTGGGGGCCAGCCCGATCATGATCAGGTAGACGCCCAGGAACCACAGCGGCGCGGTGAGCAGCATCATCGAGCGTTCGTATGCCCGTGGGTTGAGGTTGAAAAAGAGCTCGAGGGCGATCGACAAAGGGAGCCAGATCGCAAGCAGAACCGCGGTGGGTTTGAGCAGCCGGCTGGCCCGCTGGTGAACGAAGTCGGTGTAGTTCCCGCCTTTGCGGGCGATCGAGTCCAGCGTGACGGAGTTGGAGAAGCCTCCGACGAAGAAGAACATCGGCATCACCTGGAGCACCCAGGTGGTCAGCCAGAGACCGGGTACCACCTCCAGAGCGTTGATTCCGACCAGGCGGCCGTCCTTCCAGTAGACGACCGTGACCAGCCAGTGGCCGAGCACCACCACGCAGATGCTCAGGGCTCGAAGGAAGTCGACGTACCGATCGCGGCCTGCAGGCGTCTGGTCGGAGAGATCGGTGAAAGATGGACGGGCTTTCCGTCCGGCGGTGTCTGCGGGCGAACTCACACGCGCCTCACGAGCAGGTCAGACGACGGATCTCGGGAGTTTGTTTCCGGTGTTTCAAATCACGTCAGGAGTCATCCTGGGTCCCCGGTCAGCCCGGCTTCGCCTCTTTCTCCCAGGAGGGTGAACCAGCGGAGGGCATCATGCTCGTCCAGGTCCGCCGCCCGGCGATGGGTCCCCGGGATATGGACATTGACTGTGGCCAGCCGAAACGACTTCTGAAGAATGGACCACGTGAGCTGATGGTGCTGGATGTTGGCCTCAGGGACTATCGATGTCGTGCGCACCAGGGCTCCCGAGCGGATCAGAACATAGCCGGGCACCACGCCGTGTCCGCTGCATCGCCAGGAGAGCCAGCCGAAGAACCAGGCCAGAGGCACGATGGCAAAGCCGGCGGCCCCCGGCGGACCCGCCAGGACCGTTGCTACGACTCCGACGCCAACGCCGAACAGAGAAGGAAAGATGATCCGCCGTGGCACCGCGCGCGAGGGCGATCTTGGAAGCGGCGCCGACTCGAGCTCGGCGTGCGCCCCGAGGATTTCGGTTGCCACCCGCCAGGCGTGATCCCGCCGGGCCAGCGGCAGAAGCATGCTGCTCTCCTCCTTTTCCTGGCTTTCCGAGCTGTAGCCGGCCACGACCACAGTCAGGCTCGCGAGACCGAACGCCCGGCGTAGGAAGTTCTCGTTCACCTGGATGGCCTGAACCCGGCGCAGCGGGATCTGCGCCCTTCTCTTCTCCAACAGGCCTCGGGTGATCACCAGCCGGTCCTCCTCCAGCCGCACGGTGAAGTCCCAGTAGATCAGTATCGTCAGAGCGATGCTGAGTAGCAACGAGAGGGCCAGCACCACCAGGACCAGCACAAAAATGACTACGATCAGGGATGTCCCGGGCATGAGCCTTTCGGCGGCGCCGGTGACCAGGTCGAAAGAGTTATCGCCGAGGAGCTGCTCGGCGTAGCCGATGAGGATCGCCAGCACCGCGACCCGCCCGCCGGTGATGCCGGCGATCAGCAGGTCCCTGCCGGTGAGGCGGGCGAGCGGTGGACTCATCTCCTCCGGCGCACGGTGGACGGGCTCCTCGCTCCCGCCTGAGGCCCAGCGACGGATTCGGTCGGCCTCCTCGGGCAGCACCGCCACAAGCGCAGCTTCCGTCTGCTTGCCGCCCACCGCCTCGATGCGTAGCTCCAGCACTCCGAAGGCGCGGTGGCGCAGCTTTTGGATTACATCGACACTCTGCACCCGCTCGCGGGGAATCACCCGCCGCCACCGGCTGAACAACCCACCCTCGATCACCAGGGTGTTTCCCTGGATCTCGTAACGGAAGCGGGCATATCGAACCGCGGGGGATATGAGGAAGGCCAGCCCGATGGCCACCAGCAGAGCCAGCGTGTAAGCCCCGGCGAACAGAACGGGAATAACCCCGAGGATGCCGCGGCTTACGTCGTAGAGGAACCAGATCGGCACCGCCGAAGCGTGCAGGCGGCGACCGCCGGAGGGTTGGCCCTCCGTCGGTGGAGACTCAGACGCTGGCTGCGCCGGCAACCTGGGAGAGATCCTCTCGAATCGACTCGGCGGTGAACTGATCCAGTCCCGGGATGCTGGTGGCCTTGCCGGCGGCGGTATAGACGACGACCTGGGTCAACGTGAACGCCCGGTCCAGAGGGCCCTGACGGGACTCGACGAACTGGATCCAGTCGAAGGGAACCAGGGTCTCGACGTGCCAGATCGCCCCTTTGGAGGTGTAAAGGTCGTGTTCTCGGATGGCATAGCGCCAGCGCCGGTAGGCCAGCTTGGGGACGATGAGGGCCGGCACCAGAATCGCCAGCCCAAGGGCGCCCCAGACGATGGCGGGAAGCTCCAGCAGCGTCCCCCCGACGGCAACCACCGCGATGAGGGGCACCGTGACCATCAGGGCTATCACCCGCCAGAGCTTGCGGACGTTGGGGTGAAGGGGCCTGGGGTCCATCGGTTGAGGTTACTCCCAGGAACGCCGGGAGAAGCGATCGGGACGGATCCGCCACACGATGGCCGGCATCGGGAGCAAAAAAGAGCCTAAAAAATGCTTACAGCCGGCCGCCTTGAGGAAGAAATCGGGGGGCAAGCAACCCGAGAG
>JBBDRH010000098.1:0-1649 GCA_040905645.1 Actinomycetota bacterium | reverse complement strand
CTCGGAACCCTATGGGGGCGACCGAGAACGAAGCCTGAGGGCGCCTCACGACGCCAAACGCACCGAAGGTTGGCTGGAGGGGCACTAAATGTCGGGTTCGGGTGGAAAGTACGACGGCGCTTCTGGGTCGAAGGTGGGAAGTTGCATCCCGCTCTCCTCGAACAGATCGACTATTCGTTTGCGGTCCCAGCCCTGGCGCCGGAGCGAGGCCAACAGGTTCACGGGGCCGAAGTCCTTGCCACAGAACGGGCAGAACGACCACGCCGACATCGTCTCCGCCAGGGCGCTGCCGCAGTAGGCACACCGGGTGCTGAGGCCCTTCTCATCGACGTAGGACTCGTAGCCATCCAGAAATCCCCGTGCGTAGTCCCAGGTCACGTACTCGTCGGGGTCCGGCTCCCACGCCGGCTCGTGAACCGGGGTGGTGCCCGAATCGAGGATCTGCTGGAGGTTGCCGGCGAGCAGGTCCCATCCGAGGTAGTGATCGTCGTCGCAGTCGGGACAGAAGACCACCACGCCCCGGATCCCCTTGGTGGCGAGCACTGTCTTCAGGGTCTTTACATCGATCAGATCCTGGCTGAGCGCCTCACGCTCTGCCGCATCGATGAGGGTGAAATCATCACCCCCGAAGATCGGCTCATCGTTATGCTCTTCTGAAGGCATCGCCTGACTATTCTACCTGCGCGCAGGTCGCGCCACGCATACTTAACTCATAAACAAGGAGGCCAAAGTTGGAGATTCGTATAGGAGTGGCCGACTCACCCAAGGAGATCTCCCTGGAGGTCAAGGATTCGCTGGAGGAGGTGACCAAGCGGATCGAGGACTCCCTGGCTAAAGACGGCACGGTCCTATGGTTGATCGACGAAAAAGGCAAAACGGTGGGAGTCCCTGCGGGCAGGGTTGCCTACGTGGAGATCGAGACCGAGACTGCTCCGAGATCGGTCGGATTTCATCCATAGGATGCGTGATACCGGGTAGGTGAAGCCGTAGGATCTGCTCAATGACCGGACTTCCCAAGAACTACGCCTCGCTGCTGAGGGCGAGGCGCGCCTATCTGGCGACGGAAGGCTTCGACGGCGCCGCCGAGGTCGTGCCGGTGTGCTTCACATGGGCCGGCGAGGCCATCTGGATCGCGGTCAGCGAGGACACCGACTTCTCCGATCAGCGGGTCACGTTCCTGGTCGACCGCTGGGACGAGGACTGGACCAAACTTTCGTGGCTGGTGGCCAAGGGCCGGGCGACGGTCCTCCCCGACGGTCCCGAGTCCGACCGGGCGCTCGACGCTCTGGAGAGCAAGTACGCCCAGTACCTGAAGTATCCCCACTACGGCCCGATCATGCGCCTCGACGTCGAGGAGTGGATAGGTGCCGACGCGCTGGAGGTGGAGCCCGACGACTGGGCGAACTAGCGCCGCTAAAGGCTTAGCTTGGGCCCCTTGGGCTTCGGGGACGGCCAGTCGGACTTTTTCTCCGGCTGCTTGAAGGCATCTTCCAGGGATCCCTCCCTCTTGGGAGCCTCCAAGTCTTCGAGGGACCTCTTCCCCTTGATGTCTCCCGCCGCCTTCAACACCTCTTCCAGAGTCTTCTTGGGGGCTCCGTAGATCCTTATTCGCAGCGCCGCCAGCACCTCGGCATGCTCGTCGATCAGTC
>JBBDRH010000097.1:0-1649 GCA_040905645.1 Actinomycetota bacterium | reverse complement strand
ACTTCTTC
Source organism: Actinomycetota bacterium (assembly GCA_040905645.1). Lineage (GTDB taxonomy): Bacteria > Actinomycetota > CADDZG01 > JAHWKV01 > JAHWKV01 > JBBDRH01. Next base: position 1,641 of record JBBDRH010000097.1, on the reverse strand, counting down.
ACCCCGGTGGTCGACGATGCCTACCAGTGGGGTGCGATCGCCGTCGCCAATGCGGTGAGCGACATCTACGCCATGGGAGCGACCCCGCTGCTCGGCCTGAACCTGGTCGGCTGGCCCAAGGACCTCGATCTGGAGCTTCTCGCTCGAGTCCTGGAGGGCGGCGCCGACAAGGCCGAGGAGGCCGGGTGCCTGGTGGTGGGCGGCCACACGGTCGACGACCCCGAGCCCAAGTACGGCATGGCAGTGACCGGCACCGTTCATCCGGACAAGATACTGAAGCTCTCCGGGGCCCGTCCCGGCATGTCCCTTCTGCTGACCAAGCCCTTGGGCATGGGGATCATCTCCACCGCCTGCAAGGCCGGCCGGGTCGAGAAGGCTCTGCTCAACCGGGCGACCGCTCTGATGGCTACCCTGAATGCCGGGGCCGCAGGGGCGATGGCCGAGGTGGGAGCCGGAGCAGCTACCGACGTGACCGGCTTCGGCTTGATCGGCCATTTAAGGGGAATGGCGGCTGCAAGCGGGGTATCGGTGGAGCTCTGGTCCGAGAACGTCCCGGTCCTGGACGGGGTGCGGCCTCTTGCGCACGAAGGACTGGTCCCCGGCGGCACCAAGAGAAACGAAAGTTATTTCGGACCCTTTGTAAAATTCGACTCGGAGGTAGATCCGCTGACGCGGACGATTCTGTTCGATGCGCAGACTTCGGGAGGGCTTCTGATCGCGGTGGAATCGTCCAAGCGCAAAACGATACTGGAGGCGCTCAGGCATCACAAGACTCCGGCGGCTGCAGTGATCGGGCGCTTCGGCGAGGGCGAGGCCGGAACCCTCACCGTGAGACCCGGCCCATGATCCTCAAGATCCCCCAGGAGATCTACGACGGCATGGTCGAGCACTGCAGGAAGGGCTATCCGAACGAGGCGTGCGGGTTCCTGGGTGGGTCCGGCGGCGTGGTCGAGAAGCTGTATCCGCTGCCCAACGCGGCCGCCTCGCCGATCTACTACCGGCCGGGCGACAAGGAGATGATCGCGGCCGTCAACGACATCGACAAGATGGACAAGGAGCTCGTGGGAATCTTCCACTCGCACGTGGCCAGCGCGCCGGTCCCATCGCCCACCGACAGGCGCGAGGCGCACTATCCCGACGCCGTTTACCTGATCGTTTCGTTGATGGACATGGATGCTCCCCTGACCAAGGGATACCTGATCAAAAAAGCGGACTGGCGGGATGAAACAGGCGAAGTCGAAGAAGTTGAGCTAGTGATAGGTTGAAGCCATGACAGTCAGAGTGAACATCCCCGCGGTCCTGCGTTCCGCGGTAGGCGGATCAAAATCGCTGGAAGGGGAAGCAGGCCCCCTGCGCAAGGTGCTCGAGGGCCTGGGCGACGAGTTCCCCGCACTCAAGGAGCAGGTGTTCGGCGCCGATGGAGGCATGCACAGGTTCGTCAACGTCTACATCAACGACGAGGACGTCCGGTACCTCGAGGGCATGGACACTCCCGTTGAGGACGGAGACGTGGTTGCAATCCTCCCCGCCGTCGCCGGCGGGTAACAAAGCCTCAGTGCTTTTCGAGAATATGTCCGCGCTGGTGGGGAACACCCCGCTGGTGTGCATACAGAGCTTCTCTCCCAACCCCAACGTGAGGAT
>JBBDRH010000096.1:0-1650 GCA_040905645.1 Actinomycetota bacterium | reverse complement strand
GCTCCGGCACCGACGCTGAGCCGGCCCCCACCACCTCATCCTGAACCCGGAGAACCCCTATGCCCTGACCCACAACTTCGGCCCGAAGTGTAAACTTTTGAACCGCTGGAAGTGTCCAGTTTTAGACCGCTGTTGACACTGCGCACCCGGGCAGCTGCGGTACGGACTTGTCTTCGGCGCAGCTCTGGCAATGCTCATGACCGTCGCAATTCCCTCGGGCCTGCACGGCCAGACCCCCACCCAGACCACTCCCGCCCTCCTCCAACCCGGCGACCTCATCCTCGTCGAGGTCTGGCGCCCGGCCGCAGGCGCAGACCATGCACCACGCTCGCGTCCCCCTTCTGCTCGAACGCGCGGATCTTCCGCCGCATCTGACGCGTGCCGAGACCCAGCTGTCGAGCTCCTTCCGCCACCTTCAACCCCCCCCTCCACAACCTGCCTCACCACCACCAAATGGTCCCGCTCGCTCTGGCTCAATGTCAGCACATCCTCTCTCCGGGCTCAAGGTTCGCCCGAAAGGGGGTATCCTATTAGCTGAACCTACCACTACATGTAGTGTATCGCGGGGGGTGGCCACGGCGACCGGAGCCCAACCCCATGCCCAGATTTCCCGAACGAACGGAAGATTTCCCTCGGATACTGGCCCAGCTCGAGGAGCGATTCAGCGATGAGCTGACGTGCCGCGAGTACCTTGACGCGCTCCGGTGGCGGCAAGGCTTCGAGTGTCCGAGGTGCGGCGGGAGCAAGCGCTGGATGATGGCCGACGTGGTCTCCGTCTGCGCGAGGTGCCGGAGGAAGACCACGCCCTTGGCCGGGACGATCTTCGACAAGACGCGCACACCGCTTCGGACCTGGTTCCGAGCCGCGTGGCTCCTCACAACCCAGAAGAGTGGCTTCAGCGCCAAGGCGCTCCAGCGAACGCTCGGGCTCGGGAGTTACCAGACGGCCTGGACGATGCTGCACAAGTTTCGCCTCGCAATGGTTCGCCCTGGACGCGATCGATTGCGAGGCGATGTGGAAGTCGACGAAACATTCGTTGGTGGCGCGGAAGAGGAGGAGCAGGGACGAGGACGGAAAACCACCACCAAGCAGATCGTGGTGATCGCTGTGGAGTTCACGCCCGGCGAGCCATCGTACGGACGGATTCGGATGGAGAGGGTGCCCGACTTCACGCGGGCAAGCCTGCTCGGATTCATCGAGCGGAGCGTAGAGCCCGGCTCGATCGTGCACACCGATGGGCTGAACAGCTATCGCACCTTGGAGCAGCGGGGGTATATACATCACGCGATGAACCTCTCGAGCAGCCCCTGGGACGCCAGCGACGTCATGCCGGCTGTGCACCGCGTTGCCTCGCTCTTCAAGCGGTGGTGGCTCGGTACCCATCAAGGGGTGATGACGCAACAGCACCTCCAGGCGTACCTGAACGAATTCACGTTTCGCTTCAATCGCCGGAAGTCGCGGAATCCCAGCTTCCTGTTCTACCGGCTCTTGGAACACGCCGTGGTGACCGGCCCGACGACCTATGGAGACCTCACGAACCACGAATCTGCAGACCACAAGATGTAGTGGGTGGTTCGCCTAATAGGATACCCCCTTTCTGCGGAAGCCGTCCATATGAAGGGTGTCGGGGCTTTGTTTCGTCGCGCGATG
>JBBDRH010000095.1:0-9992 GCA_040905645.1 Actinomycetota bacterium | reverse complement strand
CGCTCAAGTTGCAGGGACTCACGCGCTCGGACACGTGCACGGATGAGCGCCTCCGACAGTTCGGGTGCCGGCTCGGCGAGCGCGCGCAAGCCGGAAATGGGGCACGCCCTAAGGTACGAAACCTCCGTCGATCTGTCCGACGAGCACACTTCTCAGACCAAGATCGTGCGCCTCACCGGCAAAGACAAGAAGGTCCTGGAGATCGGACCCGCCACCGGGGACACCTCAAAAGTCTTGCGGGAGAGGGGCTGCCGGGTTACCGGCGTCGAGATCGACCCGGTTGCGGCGGAGATCTGCGCCCAGTTCTGTGAGCGGATGATCGTGGGCAACGTCGAGGAGCTGGATCTCGAGTCGCTGCTCGCAGGCGAGAAGTTCGACGTGGTTCTGTTCTCCGACGTTCTCGAGCATCTGGTGAACCCGGCCCGCATCCTCACCACGGCGGCGTCGCTGCTCGCCCCCGGCGGGTACGTCTGCGCCTCGATACCCAACGTCGCTCACGGCAGCGTTCGTTTGTCGCTGTTTGCGGGCCAGTTCCGTTACATGGAGAAGGGCCTTCTCGATCGCACGCACCTGCGCTTCTACACCAAGGACGGAGTGGAGGAGCTCTTCGCCTCTGCGGGATTCGTCATCCAGGATTGGCAGCGGACCGAGGTCGATCTCTTTGCCACGGAGCTCGAGCTCAAGGAGGAGGACTATCCCAGGACCTTGATAGATGCGCTGCGCGCCACACCGGAGTACATGACCTACCAGTTCGTGGTCAAAGCTCAACCTGTTTCCAATGACGGCTTGACCAAGGACAACCCGCCCGCTTCGGCCAACGGCGCTCATCCAATGGGTCTGGCCATGCGTCCGCTGTGGGACCTGGAGGTCAGGGCGTGGGAGCTCCAGCAGGAGGTTCATCGTCTCACCGGAAAGCTGCAGGTGGAGCAGCACAACGTAGCCACCCTGGAGGGCAAACTGGCCGGGACTCAGCACGCTTACGAGCTGGTCGTCAACCGCGTCAGCTACAGGCTGTGGGAGAAACTAATCAAGCCGCTCGATAAGCTGGCGCCCTGGGGGACCAGGCGCAGAAGAGTCATCCTTATGCCCGGGTATGCGATGAGGATCTTCCTGGAGAAGGGTCCGGTTGGATTCGCGCTTCATCTGGCGAAGTTCTGGAAGTGGATTCCGAAGCTGTTCAAGAAGGCCATGCATCCCAGCGCCGCTCAACCCAAGGACCGGTACCGGGTGTGGGAAGAGCTCTACGTCCTGTCGCCCGAGCTGATCCGGGCCATGAGCAAGAAGCAGCGCAAGTTCACCCATCAGCCCACTATCAGCATTGTCATGCCGGTCTACAATCCCGAGCCGGAGTGGGTGCGCGACGCAATCGAATCGGTCAAGGGCCAGATTTACCCGAAGTGGGAGCTGTGCATAGCCGACGACGGGTCGACCCGTGAGGACGTTTTGGAGATGCTCCGCAGGTACCGGGACACCGACTCAAAAATCAAGATCACGTTCCTGGAGCGGAATGTGGGCATCGGCGGGGCATCGGCTGCGGCATTGGAGCTTGCCACCGGTGAGTTCGTAGGGCTGCTCGACCACGACGACGAGCTCAAGGCTCACGCTCTGTACCAGGTGGTCAAGCTGCTCAACGAGCGCTCCGACCTGGACTACATCTACTCGGATCTCGACCACAAGGACATGGAGGGGGTTCTCAAGGACCCCTTCCGCAAGCCCGACTGGTCCCCCGACCTGCTGAAGTCGTGCAACTACGTGACCCATTTCAGCGTTTACCGCAAAACGGTCATGGATCGGGTCGGGGGGTTCCGCCAGGGTTACGACGGGAGCCAGGACTGGGATCTGACGCTGCGAGTCACCGAATCCACCGACCGCATCGGGCACATCCGGACCCCCCTGTACACCTGGAGACAGGTCCCCGGTTCGGCCGCACATTCAGACGACACCAAGCCGTGGGCCCACGACGCAGCCAGGCGTGCCATCGCAGACTCCCTCGCCCGGCAGGGCATCAGGGGCTCCGTGGAGGATGGTCCCTACCTGGGTTACTACCGGGTGCGTTACGAGCTCATCGGCAACCCCAAAGTAGGCATCATCATTCCCACCCGGGACCGTGTGGACCTGCTCAGCAGATGTATAGACAGCATTCGCAACCTCTCGACCTACAAGAACTACGAGATCGTCGTGGTCGACAACAACAGTGTGGAGGAGGAGACGCTCTCCTACCTCAAGACCTTTGGCGGGCGGGTGGTCCGGCATCCGGGTGAGTTCAACTTCTCCAAGATCGTCAATGTGGGGGCCGCTCACGTGGACGCCGAGTACCTGCTGCTGCTGAACAACGACACCGAGGTGATCACGCCGGGGTGGATCGAGGCTCTTCTCGAGCACGCCCAGCGGCCCGAGGTAGGAGCGGTCGGGGCCCGTCTGCTTTTCCCCGATGGGAAAGCCCAGCACGAGGGGGTCATCGTGGGCCCTGGCGACGGTTTGGCGGGGAATGTCGACTTCGAGAACTACTTCGGCCTGGGGCGGTGCATTCACAACGCCTCTGCCGTCACCGCGGCCTGCATGTTGACCCCCTCGGAGATATTCAAGGGACTGGGGGGCTTTGACGAGGAGCTGAAGGTGGCCTACAACGACGTCGATTACTGCCTGAGGGCGGGGGAGAAAGGGTTCTTGATCGTCTACACCCCCTACGCCACGCTCATGCACGACGAAGCTGCCACTCGTGGTTATGGCAACGAGGAAACAGCCAACAAGTCTCACCCGGTAGAGGACGAAGAGTTCTTCCGGAGTCGCTGGGCGGGATACTCCGACCCGTTCGATCCCCCGAGCCTGAAGATCGATCTGCCCCAGATCCCCTCCATCTAGTTGGAGGCTTCCCTGGACACCCCGATGCCGGCTCCCCACGTTCCTGTGGCAGGGAAGGTGGCCGGAGCGATGCAGTACGTCCTGGAGACTCCCAGGCCCGGCCAGGAGATCACCGGGGCGTTTGTGCCGGTCAGGGGTTGGGTCTGGCACCCCAGGGGCATCGAGTCAATCGAGGCTCGCACCCCTACGGCCAGGGTGGCCTGCAAGCTTCGTTTCGGCCGGCCCGACATCTTCAAGGCCCTCTGCGACCATCCCCACGGCTATCACACCGGTTTCTACATGGAGATCGAACGCGATATGTGGGGTGACGGCACCGAGCTGTGGGCGCAGAGCCGGGAGGGGGAGTGGGGCAGGTTTGCCAGGTTGGATGTGACTCTCAACGACGAGGCGTTCGCCCAGGCCCATCAACATCTCCTTCGAGTTCTGGCGTGTCCGACCTGCTTTGAACATCTGGAGCCGCGAAGCCCGCGATGCAGCAGATGCGGAAGGCCCGTCGAGTGGATGAGTGAGGTGCCGAGCTTTCTGGGGCCCAGGCCCAGTCCCCTGGAGCGGGGAGCCGCCGTCAGCCGGCACGAGGTGCTCGATGATGTCATTCCCGACTACTTCGACCTCGAAGACGGAGGACTTTTCCTGGATGCGGGCGCCGGCTGGCCTCCCAAAGGGCGCAAGGCGGTGATCCAGCTAGAGATCGAACGGTTCCCCAGCACCAATGTCGTGGCCGATGGAGCCGAGCTGCCCTTTGCCGAGGGGACCTTCGACGGCGTCATCAGCCATGCGGTCATGGAGCACGTTCGCGACCCGTTCGGCTACTCCCGCGACCTGGTCAGGGTCTTGAAGCCCGGAGGAAGGTTCTTGTGCCACTCCGCCTTTCTTCAGCCGGTGCACGGCTACCCCGACCACTTCTTCAACACGACGCTGGAGGGGCTCAAGGAGCTGTTCAAGGGGGTCAAGATAGTCGAAGCCGGGGTGGCGCCCTTTCAGAAGCCGTGGCTTGCCGTCGAGTGGATCCTTCGGAGCTACTGCGCCGGTTTCACCAACGACGAGGACCGCAAGCGATTCCAGAGCATGAGGATCGCCGACCTGCTCGGAGACATGGACGAAGACCGGCCACTGTCCGAGTTCCAGGCGCTCACCGAGGATGCCAACCTGGAGCTTGCCGCGGGGGTCTACATCCTTGGGGAGCGATAGGCTTCTAGCCGAACCGAAAGCGGATCCGACCCGGCCCCCCCGCGCGCCACGCCGGTCCGACGGGCTGGGAATGCTGAAGGTCCCCGAGGGCGTCTCCCCCCAGCTGTACTTTGCAACCCTCCTGGGCCCCCTTATGGTGAGCGCGGCACTCGGTGTTCAGCTCATGTTTGCCGCTCTCCTCGCCCTCAAGCCTCCCGCCCGTGACGTCAGCCTGCTCACCGACTACGGCGCATACCTGTTCCTGCCCGAGCGAGACCTGGTGTTCTACCTGAGCTCGATCCTCGTGACCATGGCGCTGGCCGTAGCCCTCGTCTGGCTATGGAACCGGCGCGTCAGGACCCTGGGTCCCGCCGCGACCCCGCGCTTTCTGCTTTGCTCGACGCTTCTCCAATCCCTGGTGGCGGTGGCCGGAACCGCCTGGGCCGTCAACCTGTTCCTGCACACGCGCAGCTTCCTCGTGCGGGGGGAAACGGTGCCAAACAGCCGGCTCGCGATCCTCGGGGCGATAGGGGTGGTGTCGATCGGAGCCGTTTTTGCAGGTTGGCTACCCCGCGGTCGATCCAGATCCGCTTCGATGGTTGCGGGACTCCTCGGCAAGGTGGAGAGCGCGGCGCCGCCGGCAGCACGGCTTTCGGCGCTCGACCTGATAGTCCCGATCGTCGTCATTGCCGTGATTTACGTTCCCTCCTGGCGCCAGCTGGCCGGCAGGTTCTTCATGGAAGAGGGCCTGTTTCACTGGGATTACTACTCGATGGGGCCGGCGCTTGCCTTTCACCATGGAAAGGATCTCGGCACGGAGATCTCCTCGATGTACGGAATCGGCTGGCCGTTGGTCTTCAGTGCCGTGTTCTCCTGGACGCCTCCTTCTTACGGACGGATGATCCAGGTGGGGTCGATCTACGCCTGCATCTACCTGACCGGCGTTTACATCCTGCTGAGGCTGCTGGTCCGAAGGCCCGCGCTGGCTGCCCTGGGGACGGGCCTCGTGAGCTTGCAGCTCGTCTTCGTGCAAAGCGAGATCATCATGTGGAGGTTCCCGTCCCTGACAATGATGCGGTTCCCGTTCGATGTCTGGTGCTTCATTGCGCTCATCCTGCATTGGAGGTCCAAGCGGCGGCTGTGGGCGGTCTTGGCCGGGGCCGCGACCGGGTTGGCGGTGGTTTTCAGCACGGATACGGGGCTCTATCTCGGCGCCGCGTGCGGCTTTTACTGGCTGGGTGTGCTCTGGCTCGAGGGCTACAAGCGCAGCCGCGTCAAGGACATCTTTTCATTCGGTGCGTCGACGATCGGGGTGCTGCTGGCCGCCCTCCTTCTGGCCGGGCGAGGGAGGATCTTCAGCTCGGCGTTCTTACGAGGCTGGCTGGAGTCCCTCCTCGAGTTCGGGGGCGGGTTTGCGCAGCTGCCCATGGCCACGGTCCCCAATGCGGTGACGATGGTCGCATTTGTGGTGCTCTTCTTTTCTTATCTGGTCTTCGTTGCGTTTGCCCTGGCCAGGCTTCTGCACCACCGGGCCCGCCACGTCGAGGTTTTCAACGGCTTCCTGGCCGTTTACGGCCTGCTGTTCCTGCTCCACTTTGTCGGGCGATCCGGGGACTACACGCCGTTTCGCCTTTGGATCCCTCTCGCTCTGATCCTGCTGAACCTGGCAGGACGCGCTTACGGTAGCGCGGGTTCTTATGTCAGGTCGCGATGGGGCGAGGCCCGGCGTTACCGAGCGCTCGTCCGCCTGCCATACCTGGCGGTCGGGTTGGCGGCGGCGGCACTCTTGCTGGCAGCTCCCCGATCGTGGTTGGTAGGACCGATCCTCGCCTACCCCAACCTGGTCGCCTCGCAGGTGCTGGGGAGCCAGCCCGACGGACTGTGCCTGCTGATCGAGCCCAAGGACATCTGTGGTTTGCCGGTAAGGCTGGAGGGCACCGCCATCGAGGTCCGGGCGATTGCAGGCCGGATGGCAAGCTTGCGAGAGTCCGGGAAGACGTTTGCGGTAATCGACGAGGCGGGCTCGCTGTATTATCTGGCGGCGGATTCGGTGCCCTGGGGACGCTACCCGCGCCCATTCGTGTCGCTGCACACGAAGGAGAAGCTGGCGGCCTTCAGCGATTCATTTCGCCGGGATCCGCCGGAATACCTGCTGACACGTATGCAGCTGGACCGGGCCAACCCAATCTTCGATCGATGGCCCCTCGTCCAGTTCGGCCTGGGACCCAATCCGGTGAACCCGTTTGGCGATGTCTGGGACGAGCTCGGCGCGACTATCCATGAGCTCTACCAGCTCGATCAAACGATTCCGCCCTTCGAGATCTGGAGATTGGCCCGCCCCGCCTCCGAGCCCCGGTGATCCGGTTGTCCCGCCGGGCCGCCGGGCCGCCGGTCCAGACTGCGTCTGTGGGCCCTGCCGCCGAGCGGTCGTTCCATCGGGCGCCCGGCGCCCCGGCCGGAGCCCCGGCGGCTTTGGGACCGGCGCTGCTCAGCGCGGCGATCGGCGTGCAGCTGATGCTGGCAAGCATGCTTTTGCTGAAGCCGCCCGGGCGCTCCGTTGCCGAACTCTCCCTGTGGGGGGAAAGAGCCTTTTACCCCGAGCACGACGTTGCCGTCTACGTGGCAGGCATCGCTGCCAGCCTCCTCCTAGCGTGGTTGCTGGCAGGGGCGGGCGGTCGTCGCGGAGGAGCGCAGGCTTCCGGCTTCGGCGCGCACCCCGGATTTGCGATTCTCCAGGCTGCCGTGGCCCTGGGCAGCACCGCGGTGTTTCTCGAATCCCTCATGAGAGCGAGGATCTACGCGCTCAACGGCCTGGAGGTCCCCGGGCGGTACCGGGCGCTCTTTGCGGCTACCGCTTTTTTGTGCCTGGCAGTCGCGGCGGCCGGCCGGCGGGGCTTGAGGGGGGCCGAGCCGGCAGACCGGGCCGAGCCGGGCGCCCAAGCCGAGCCGGCTGCCCTGGAGGCTGATGACGGCGAGGCCATGGCGGCCGGCCAACGGCCAACTGCATGGGATCTCATCGTGGCGGTTGCGATAGTCGCTCTGGTATACGTGCCCGATTGGCGCCGGGCGTCCGGCCGGGTTTTCATGGAGGAGGGGATGATCCACTGGGACCTCTTCGCGATGGCGCCCTCTTTGGCCTTTCACCATGGACAGGCGCTGGGAAGTGAGTTCCTCTCGAATTACGGTGCCGGCTGGCCGATGGTCTTCAGCCTGCTCTCCGGCTGGGCGCCGTTCTCCTACGGGCGCATGATTCAGATAGGGTCGATCTACCTCTGCCTTTACTTCGCCGGGCTCTACCTGCTGCTGAGGCTGCTGACGGGCCGCGTCCTCGTCGCGGCGGCAGGAACCGGGCTGGCGGTTGCCACGATGTTCGTCGCCCCGTTTGGCCTCTACCTCTGGCGAGCTCCCAACGCCACCGCCATGCGCTGGGCCTTCGACGTGTGGTGTTTCATCGCAGTCTTGTTGTGGTGGAGGTCGGAAAAGCGGGTGTGGCTGTTGGCGACAGGGGGACTGGTCGGCCTTGCGGTCGTCTTCAACATCCGCTCGGGGATCGAGCTGGCCGCTGCGTTTGCCTTCTACTGCCTGTGCACCCTGCGGCTGCGCCGTGGCCGGACGGGACACGGGTCCGACGCGGCCGCCGCTGCGGCGGGAGCGTTGGTGGTGGCTCTGATCGGGCTGGCGCTGGCCGGCCGAGGACAGATCTTTAGCGTGGGCTTTTGGACCGGCTGGCTCGAGGAGCCGCTGTACTTTCTGACCCTGCCTCTGGCGACCTTCCCGGTCCCTGCAACGCTTTTCCGCTTTGCCGTCGTGTCCCTGTTCTACCTGACGGTCACCGGGTACTGCCTGGCGAGGCTCGCCCTTCGCCGGGCGCGGCACATCGATGTGTTCAACGGCTTCCTCGCGTTCTACGGACTTCTCGTCCTGATCAAGTTCGTCCATTACTCCGGCGACATGACCTTCGTGCGCCTGCTGACTCCGGCGGTAATCGTCGCTGCGAGCCTGGGTGCCGGGGCTCTGACGCGGTTCGAGCAATGGGCTCGTAGGAGGTGGCGGGAGTCCAAGCGCAGGCGGGTGGTGCTCAGAGCACCTTACGCGCTGGCGGGAGTTGCGGTCCTGACGTTGATCGCGGCACCCCGTTCGCTTCTCGTCGATCCGGTGCTGGCATATCCCAGCTTGCTCTCCGACGGGCTGAACGTCAGCCAGCCCGGCGGCGTGTGCCTGATGCTGGAACCGAGGGACATTTGCGGCCTGCCGGCGGGGATGGAGGGTCCGGCTCTCCAGTTCCGTGCTATCTCAGAGAGACTTCGCCGGCTCGATGCCGGCGGCCAGCCCGTGGCGGTGCTGGGCGAGACCGGGTCGCTGTTCTACCTGGCGGGCGGGATTGCCCCGCACGGCCGCTACTCCCGCATCTTCATTAGCTCGTACACCAAGGATCTGCAGCAAAACGTGGAGCAAGGTCTGGTTCGGAACCCTCCCGACTACATCCTGACCCGTACCGCCCTGCAGCCGGGAACCTCTGAGTACGACCAGTGGGCAGTCTTCGGACCGGGACCCACCCCCGACTCGCTCTACCCGGACACCTGGAACAGGCTTAAAGCCATCCTTCAGCGCGACTACCGGCTCGAGGCCAGCATGGCGCCGTTTGAGCTGTGGCGGCTCGGGCGGGAAGCCACCGCCGGCTCCCCACCTTGAGGGCGGCCGGCAGGTTCCCCCCGGCCTTTCCGCAGAAGGTGTCCCCTTCCGCCTTCTTTGGCGGCCTCATCGGGCCCCTCCTGCTCAGCGCTTCGTTGGGGGTGCAGCTGACCCTGGCCGCCGTGTTGGTGGTCAAGCCTCCGCTCCGGCGGACGGAGCTCCTCACACAGTGGGGAAGGGCGTTCTACTTTCCGGAGCGGGACGTGGAGCTCTACATCGCCGGAGTGTTGGTTGCGCTCGGCATCGGGCTGGCGTTCGCCTGGGTGTGGGGCCGGATCTTTGCTGCTGGGAGTGGCGCCGGATCTCAGAGGATCGCCTTGGGATCGCTTGTGCGCGGCGCGGTCGCGGTGGGGGCAGCCGCATGGTTCCTGAGCACCTGGATGCAGGCGCGCACTGCTCTTGTCGCCGGGCAGGAGATATCCGGCACCCACCTGGCGGTCTTTGCGTCGATCGGCTTAGTGACGCTGGCTGCCGCTGCGCCTTGGGAGTTGCTACTGGGCCTCAGATCCCTGGCTGCGAAACCTGACGGCCGTCCCGGTTCAGGCCTGGCAGAGGCCGGGGTGAGCCCTCCCCCCCGGCTGCGATTCTCGGCGCTCGACGTCGTGGTTCCCCTCCTCATCTTCGTCCTGATCTATGTTCCCGAATGGCGTCAGCTCTCGGGCCGCTTCTTCCTCCGGGACGGCCTTCTCCACTGGGACTACTACGCTATGGGCCCGGCTCTGGCCTTTCAGCACGGCAAGGCGCTGGGCACCGACTTCTACGCCATGTACGGCCTCGGCTGGCCCACCTTCTTCGGCTTGCTGAGCCGCTGGGTGCCGCTTTCCTACGGACGGATGATGCAGATCGGCGTGCTGTACGCCTGCCTCTACTTCGCCGGGGTCTACCTTCTTTTGAGGCTGCTGCTCCGACGGCCCTGGCTCGCGGCGGCGGGCACGGGCATAGCCATGCTGCAACTCGTGCTGGGCGCGGGCACCGAGGTGGTGTGGGTAGTGCCCTCCGTGACGGTCTTGCGATGGGCGTTTGATGTCTGGTGCTTCATCGCGTTGGTGATGCACCGCACTACCGGAAAACGGATCTGGGCGGTGGCTGCAGGTGCCCTGATTGGCCTGGCGGTGCTTTTCAGCACCGATACCGGCCTGTACCTGGCGGCCGCGGCGGCGTTTTATTGGTTGTGCACCGCCTGGGGGAGCGGCGACCGGGCCTTCAATCCGCGGGATGTGGCGTGGTGCCTGGCCGCCGCAGCGGGAACCCTGGCGGCGGGAATCGCGGTA
>JBBDRH010000094.1:1562-10003 GCA_040905645.1 Actinomycetota bacterium | reverse complement strand
TGTTCAAGAACAACACCGACTCGGCGGGCAACTCCTACGGCTGCCACGAGAACTACCTGGTCTCGCGCTACGGTGAGTTCGGCAAGCTCGCCGAGCACCTGATTCCCTTCTTCGTCTCCCGTCAGATTTTCACCGGGGCCGGAAAGGTGCTCCAGACCGCCCGGGGAGCCCGGTTCTGCATATCGCAGCGAGCCGAGCACATCTGGGAGGGAGTCTCCTCCGCCACCACCCGCTCCCGCCCGATCATCAACACCCGGGACGAGCCCCACGCCGATGCGGAGAAGTTTCGCAGGCTCCACGTGATCGTGGGCGACTCCAGCATGAGTGAGTACTCCGCCTGGATCAAGATAGCCACCACTGCGGTGCTCCTGAGGATGCTGGAGGAGGGTGTCGTCATGCGGGACCTCTCCCTGGAGAACCCGATCAGGGCGATCCGCGAGATATCGCACGACATCACCTGCCGCCGTAAGGTGCGCCTGGCGAACGGCCGCGAGGCCTCCGGCATCGAGCTGCAGTGGGAGTACCTGAGCCGCGCCGCCGACTTCGTCGACCGACGGGACGACCCGGAGATGAAGGAGGCGGTCAGAGCCTGGGAGGAGTGCCTGGTGCTTCTCGAGGACGACTTCACCAAGCTCGACACCAAGGTCGACTGGGTTATGAAGTACACCCTTCTTCAGAACTACCGTACGAAGCACGGCCTCAGCCTGGGCCACCCCAAGATTGCCCTGATGGACCTCGCCTATCACGATGTCAGCCGCAGGCGAGGGCTTTACTACCTCCTGGAGCGCAACGGCCTGGCCGAGCGGTACGTGACCGACGAGGAGATCGACACAGCAAAGCTGGAGCCTCCCCAGACCACCAGGGCGAAGCTGCGGGGAGAGTTCATCAAGACGGCCAAACGCCGGCGCAGGGATTTCACGGTCGACTGGGTCCACCTCAAGCTGAACGACCAGGCCCAAAGGACACTGCTCTGCAAGGACCCCTTCAAGCACACCGACGACCGCGTCGCAAGGCTGATTGCCTCGCTCTAACCTGCAGCCAGGGGCGTAATCCCCGGGGCAACCCACTAAACTGAGGTCGATGCCCAACTTCCAGACCGGAGTCGTCTCCGAGATCAGCGAGTCCCGTGAGGGACTGTCCCGGCTAAAGGTGACCGTAGGCGAGCAGACCAGAGACGCCACCAACTTCACCTCTCTGACCGGCGAAGTGCAGGTGGGCGACCGGGTGGTCCTGAACACCACCGCCGTCGACCTGAACCTCGGGACGGGCGGACAGGACTTCGTCTTGTGGAACCTGGAGCGGGACTCTCAGAAGACCAGTTCAGGCGGCCACATCATGAAGATGCGCTACGCCCCGGGCCAGATGGATGTGTTGGCCGCCGAGGCCCCCGAGAGCGAACACCACGAAACACTTCTGACCGCTGCTTCATTGGGGGGAATGCCGGTGGTGGCCTGCGGTCTGCACTCACAGGTGGCGCCGGCGGCGGCGATGCTGAAGCTCCTCGATCCCGACATCCGGATCGCTTATGTCATGACCGACGGCGGCTCGCTGCCGATCGCTCATAGCAACCTGGTCCACATGTTGAAGGAAAAAGGTCTGATCGATGTCACCGTCACCGCCGGACACGCATTCGGCGGGGACTACGAGAGCGTAAACATGTTCAGCGGGCTCGTAATCGCCGGCGAGGTGGCTGGAGCCGACATCACCATCGTCGCAATGGGGCCCGGTGTGACCGGTACCGGCACCACCCTGGGACACAGCGCGATGGAGCAGGGGCAGGTCATCTCGGCCACCTCCGCTCTCGGGGGACGAGCCGTGGCTGCGCTGAGGATCTCCTTTGCAGACCCCCGGCCCCGCCACCGCGGGCTCAGCCAGCACACGCTGTCGGCACTGAGGTTTGGAGCACAGGCTCGCTGCACGATGGCAGTGCCCGACCTGCCGGTGGTCGAGCTGACGGAGGTGATGGAGAGCCTCACCGACTCCGGGCTGACCGAGATGCACGATGTCCGCATCGTCGACGCCTGGGAGACCATACCGGCCCTGGAGAAGGCGGGCCTCGAATCGACCACCTCGATGAATAGGTCGATATCGGAGGATCCCCACTTCTTCGAGGCGGCGGGCGCCGCCGGGCTCTACGCCGGGCAGCTGCTGTACCAGACCGACGACTAGCCGCAATCTCGCGAACAGTGCCTGTTCGTAAGTCGGAGCGGCTCCTCAATCTCATAGTCATGCTCCTCGAGACCACCCGCCCGGTCACCGCCGAGCAGATCCACGCAACCATCCCCGGCTATGGGCAGGACCAGTGGGACACGTTCAAGCGGATGTTCGAGCGGGATAAAGAAGAGTTGCGCGAGATGGGGATCCCGGTGGAGCTCAGCAACGTCGACTCCTGGGAGAGCGAACAGGGCTACCGCATCCCCAAGGACCGTTACTACCTGCCCGACCTGAACCTGGAACCGGACGAGATCGCAGCCTTGTGGCTGGCTGCGGGGTTGATCCGCATGAGCGATCCGGGACCTGCCCGCACAGCTCTCATGAAGCTGACCGAGGGCGCACCTCCCGCTCCGGACGGCAACCTCTCCTGGCTCACCGCCGATATGGGCCTGGCGGCGCCAAACATTGCGGTCGCGCTGGACAGTGTCGGCGAGCGCAAGAGGATCACCTTCACCTACCGAAGCAAAGAGGCCACCCTTGCGCGCACCATCGATCCTTACGGGCTCACCCACCGGCGGGGAAAATGGTACCTGGTAGGCCACGACCAGCTCTCCGATCAGATCCGGTCCTTTCGCCTCGATCGGGTGGAGGGCTCCATCCATATGACTCACCCCAGCCGTCCGGGGCCGGAGTTCGAAGTCCCCGACGGCTTTGATCTCGAGGGCTACATGGAGCGGCCACCGTTTGTTCAAGGGGAGGTGCTGAGCGAGGCCAGGGTACGGTTCGACCCGTCCACGGCATGGTGGGTGGAACGAGCATCGCCCTGGCTGAGGCTGGAGTATGCCGCCGATATGTCGGCGACGGCGATGGTGGAGGTATCGGACGACTCAGGCTTCGTCTCGTGGCTCCTGGGATTCGGGGAGGGCGCCGAGGTGCTGGAGCCTCAGCGGCTCAGGGACGCAGCGAGGGGCCGCCTGGAGCAGATCTGTGGCTGACCTCGAGGAGAGGTTCCGCCGGTTGTTGTTGCTCGTCCCCTACGTGCTGCGAAGGAATGGAGCCCCGGTGGCGGAGGTCTGCGAGCGTTTCGGAATCAAGCGGAGCGAGCTCGTGGCCGACCTCAACCTCCTGTTCATGTGCGGCCTGCCTGGCTACGGGCCGGGCGATCTGATCGAGGCGTACATCGACGGAGGACAGGTGTGGATCAGGATGGCCGACTACTTCTCCAGGCCGATGAGGCTGACCGCGGCCGAGGGGCTCCTGCTCTACGCCGGCGCGCAGGCGCTGGCCGCGGTGGGTGGTCCTGATCCGGCGCTGGATCGAGCGGTGGAGCGTTTGAAGGAGGCACTCCCTGCAGGACTCCTGGAGAGGGTCAGCGTGGGCCTCGAGACGCCGAGGGAGCTCGCGGTGGTCAAGGGTGCGCTCGAGAGCGGGCACCGCCTTCATCTCGTCTACCAGTCTCAGTCGAAGGACGAAATCACCGAGCGCGAGGTTGATCCGTGGGCCCTGCTGCTGTCCGAGGGCCGTTGGTACCTGGTCGGCTGGTGCCACAAGGTCCACGACGAGCGCATCTTCCGGCTGGACCGAATGCGAGAGGTGAGGCAGATCGCATCGAAGGCATCCGTCCCGGACGACTTCGATGTCTCCCACTACGGCTCGGTGTACTTCGAGAGCCCGAAGGCCGTTGACGTGATCCTCGACATCGCTCCTCGCGCAAATTGGGTGTGCGACTACTACCCGCTGGTTTCGCGAGAGCAGTTGGACGATGGATGGATGAGGATCGAGCTGCGAGCCGGGGGGATGGCCTGGCTCGAACGGCTTCTTCTCAGGTTGGGTCCGGAGGCCAAAGTGGTCCAGCCGGAGTCCCTGAGGAGCAGGGTGCGGGCCACCGCTCGCGCAATGGCCGAGCGCTATACCTAGGCCGACTTGCCCAGCATCCGGGTGACCTTGGTCCCGCACTCGGGGCAAGTCCCCTGGGCGGCCATACGACCGTTGGGCAAAGACTTCTTCTCGCCCTCGAAGGTCCTCTTGGTTCGGCACTTCACGCAGTAGCCTTCGTAGGTGTCTGCCAATTTTGGCTCCTCTCTATCTCCGGACCTGATTCGACCCAGAGGCTTAATAGTTGTTTAGACCTTCCACGCTAGCACAGGCACGCGATGCTGCCTGGGATTAATGCGATTCGATTGCTCCCAGCGCGAAGTAATGACATGTTTCTATTTCCCGAACGTTCCAGGCGCAAACCGAGGAGTTGAATGGAAAAAGAGTTGATTTCCACCGATGAAGCACCCCGGGCGATAGGCCCCTACTCTCAGGCGGTCAGGTCGGCGGGTCTGCTGTACTGCTCCGGACAGATTGGCTTGGACCCCCTCACCGGCGAGCTCTCCGGCGGGCTCGTCGATCAGGTGCGCCGAGCCCTGCAGAATCTGGTAGCAGTCCTGGCCGCCGCCGGTGCAGACCCCAAGGACGTCGTCAAGACCACCGTCTACCTGGCTGAGATGGACGACTTCGCCGCAATGAACGAGCTTTACGGAGAGGTCTTTTCGGAAGAGCCGCCGGCTCGAGCCACCGTGGCGGTCAAGACCCTGCCCAAGGGGGCCCTTTTCGAGATCGACGCTATCGCTCAGCTGCCGGGCTGATCCGCTTTCGGCTGATCCACGTCCTTCTTGCGGCGCTGGAGGAGAACGACTATCAATCCGCCGACAAACGCCAGCCCGCCCAAAACTGCCCAGATCGGCTGTCCGTCCATGAACGAGCCCGTATCCAGGATGCCGAGCCCCTGAACTACCCAGATGGCCCCCACGATCATGAACACGCCGCTGAAGTTGCGAGGAAACATCCAACAAGCCTAAGCGACCCACCATGATGCTGGTGCGCTGCTCCGAAGCAAACCAGTTGCCGTGACCACTAGCTGCAGTGCTCTAGCATTGACGCCCGGTAGGTTCGGGCGATCGCGTCCCAGGTGAACTCCTCCTCGACCATCCGCCTGGCCGCCGCGCCCATACAACTCAACAGTTCCGGGTCATCCAGGAGGCGAATGATCGCTTCCGCACTCCGGCGCGGGATGCTCCCGTCGACCAGGAAGCCGGTCTTGCCCTCCCTGACCGCGTCGGACACTCCTCCCGCATCGCCCCCGATCAGGGGAAGGCTTGTAGCCGCCGCCTCCACGAACACCAGTGGAAGACCTTCGGTCTCGGTTCCCAGAAACCTCGATCTGGTCGGCAGGGCAAATATGTCGCCGGCCGAGTAGTACGAAGGAATTCGGTCCCACGGCTGCGGCCCGGCGAACGTGACGGAGCCTGCCACGCTGTAGTGCTCTGCGAGCTTTTCCAGGGCGTTCAGATCGGGGCCTCCGCCGACGATCAGCAGGTGCGCGTGGGGATGGGCACGGTGCACCTCGGGCAGGCACCTGATGAGCGTCCGGGGCCCCTTACGAGGCACCAGCCTGCTCACGCAGACGATTACGGGGCCCTGCGCACCCAACTCCACCGCGGGCGCGACCTCCTTGCCGAACCGCTCGGCATCCACGCCGCAGGTCACGGTCGAAAGAGCTGCGCTCTCCCCCATCAGTTCGGTAACAAGCCTGGCGGCAAAGCTCGACTCGGGCAGGATCAGGTTCGCGCCTGCACATACCCGCTTGAGGAGCGTCCTTGCCACCGGCAGTCGTGACGCCAGCCTGAACTCTCCGCCGTGCACGCTGAGGGCATACGGCCTGCCCAGACTGCGTCCCATGAGGCCCAGGGGCAGCGACGAGGGAAAGTGCACTGTGTCGATCGATCGCTGTTTCACGAGCTCCTTCAAGCTGCGAAGCAGCTCCGGTGCAGGCATCAGCGTCTCGGTTTCATGCCGCCGGATCTCGAAATGCTGGGCGGCATCGAAAACCTCGCTTCCCGGCACAGCTCTCGTGACGACAAGAACCTCGTCGGGCGGCCAGCGCCTGACCAGCGAGTAGATGTAGTTCTCGATACCGCCGACGGTGGGTGGGAAATCGTTGGTGACTACGAGAAGGCGCATATGATTCTGGTGTCGATTGTCCCGCACTTGAAGAAAGAGGGGGGAGTTACTTGAAGAAGTACGTTGCCGAGTTCATTGCCGCTTTCTTTCTTGTCTTCGCGGGCACAGCCGCGATCGTAGCCGATCAGACCCTTGCGGTAGTGCTGGTCAGGGACACCTTTGGTCTTCTGGGAGTCGCCCTCGCTCACGGGCTGGCGCTGGCGGTTGTGATCGCCGCAATCGGGGGCATCTCCGGCGGCCATGCCAACCCTGCAGTGAGCATCGCGTTCTACATCTCCCGCCGCCTCTCCCTGAAGGATCTGGGGGGCTACGTGGGCGCACAGCTCCTGGGCGGACTGGTCGCGGCGCTGCTGGTCTCCAGGATTTTCATCGCGGAGGCGGTGGAGGCGACGGGCGCCGGGGTGCCGGACCTGGGCGCCAGAACCACGGTCCTGCAGGGCGGGCTGATCGAGGTGGTCCTGACGTTCCTGCTCGTGTTTGTGATCTGGGGGGTTGCGGTCAACCCCAAGGGCGCCAAGATCATCGCCCCGCTGGCCATCGGTTTGACGTACTCGGTTGGCGTCATCGCCGGCGGGCCTTTCACAGGCGCGGCGATGAACCCTGCCCGCTGGTTCGGCCCCGCCGTCGCCTCGGGCCAGTTCGGGGACTGGCCGGTCTGGATACTGGGCCCGATCGTGGGTGCCCTGCTGGCCTCCACCGTGTACGAGCTGTTCTTCCTCGACGAAGCCGAGGTAACGCCCGAGCTGGACGAGGATCTCGTCCCTCGAGCTCCGGAGATCCTTCCCGATGGAGAGCAAGCGGAGGAAACGATCTTAGCAACCGACGCCGCAAGCGACAGACCCGCTCCGCCTGCAGATCCGGGCACGTAGGCAGAAGCCACGAGTCGGACCCGAGCAAGGCCGACCGGGCAAGAGTGGCTCTTCCCCAACCACGGTCGGTCACCCTGGGGGGCGATGCCATCGTGCTCGTACGACCCGCCCGCGCCCGCGACGCCAGGGGCTGGATCGAGCTCCTCACTGAAGTGTCCAAAGAGGACCGCTTCATTCTCCTCGAATCCATCACGACGACGAGGCGCGAGATGGGCCGGGTGTTTCGCTACACCGCCTGGTCTGTAGACAGCGCCGCGCTTGTGGCTGTGACGGGCGAGGACGAGCTGGTGGTGGGCCAGCTCACCGCCACCCGCAATCGCAACATCTACTTCCACACGGCAGAGCTGGGAATGTCGGTGGCGCCGGAGTACAGAGGTAAAAAAGTGGGCTTCGAGCTGATGGAGGGAGCAAAGGACTGGGCCAGAACCTTCGGAGTTGAGAAGCTGTGCCTGAACGTCGTGCCCAACAACCTGAGAGCCATCCGCTTCTACGAAAAGGTTGGGTTTGAGCTCGAAGGCCGCAGGTCCAGGCACGCCAAACTCTCCTACGGATACGAAGATCTGCTCGAGATGAGCCTCTGGGTTTGAATGGCGGGGCGCCGGACGCGTATAGTGCAAGAGAAAAGCAGCTAAGCTAATCTATGCGATGTTCTTTCGGGAACTCTCGTTTTTGACGGCAAGGTCGGCACCAGTAGACGATCGAAGGAGGCTTCACAGTGTCATATGGTGGACAGCAGGAAGGTAGGCCCGGAGCTGGCCCAGCACCCTCGATGCCCTTTGAGGAGCAGATGCAGGGCGGTAAGTGGCGTCCGAAGGAGCAGCACTACTGGGTAACAGGCCGTCCAGGGAACGTTCGGAAGCGCCCGAACAACATGTAAAGCGGGTTCTTAGGTTTCGCAGCCAGCAAAACTGACTCGAAGCCGTAGAGAGGGGACCGATTGCGGTTCCCTCTTTTGTTTTGACTCTGGACGAGGCTAGAAAAGTCGGCGGAGAGGGTAATGTAGGGGTTAATCATGGTCATGACAACTGAGCACACTCAAAAATTGGATCTCTACAAAGAGCTGGCGCGGCAGCTGCGGGCCGACATCATCCGATGCTCGACGGCGGCAGGTTCCGGACATCCCACCTCTTCGTTATCCGCTGCGGACCTCATGGCTGTGCTCCTGGCCGGGCACCTTCACTACAGCTGGGAACAGCCCGACCACCCCGGCAATGATCACCTGATCTTCTCCAAGGGACACGCCTCGCCTCTGATCTACGCCTTCTTCCGGGCCGCGGGTGCCATCGACGACGAAGAGCTCATGACCAACCGTAAGTTCGGCAGCCGCCTTCAGGGTCACCCTACGCCGCTGCTGCCCTGGGTCGACGTCGCCACCGGCTCTCTCGGCCAGGGTCTTCCGATCGCGGTGGG
>JBBDRH010000094.1:0-1552 GCA_040905645.1 Actinomycetota bacterium | reverse complement strand
AAGAGGCCGCTGAATGCTCCCTACCACGTCTGGGCAGTCGTCGGCGACAGCGAGAGCGCGGAGGGCTCCATCTGGGAGGCGTTCGCTCGGGGCGGCCACGAAAATCTCGAGAACCTCACTGCGATCCTCGACATCAACCGCCTGGGACAGCGGGGCCCGACCGAGTTGGAGTGGGACTTGCAGAGTTACGCCAACCGCATCGAAGCCTTCGGCTGGAATGCTCTGGTGATCGACGGGCACAACCTTCAGGAGATCGACGACGCACTTACTGAAGCTGCAAACGACGGCCGGCCCACCGCCATCGTCGCCAAGACGGTCAAGGGGCAGGGGGTTTCTTTCATCGCCGACAAGGGGGGCTGGCACGGCAAGACCCTGAACGAGGAGGAGGCTGAGAAGGCGCTGGCCGAGATCGGCGACGAGCCGTCCCGCACCTACCCGACGCTTGCTCCCCACAACTGGACTCGACCGGAGATCCCCAAGGGCAAGCCGCAGTTCAAGGTCTACACCGACGCTCTGGCCACCCGCAAGGCGTACGGTGAGGCCCTGGTCGCTCTGGGCGACGCCCGAGGCGATGTCGTGGTGCTGGATGCCGAGGTCAGCAACTCGACCTACTCCGAGGACTTCAAGAAGGAGCACGCCGGCCGCTTCTTCGAGATGTACATCGCCGAACAGCAAATGGTGGCTGCCGCAGTGGGCATGTCGGTGGTGGATCTCGTCCCCTTCGCGTCCACCTTCGCCGCCTTTCTGACCCGAGCCTACGACTTCATCCGGATGGCAGCCATCTCACAGGCCAACATTCGCCTCTCCGGCTCTCACGCCGGGGTGTCGATCGGTGCCGACGGCCCCTCCCAGATGGCCTTGGAGGACCTGGCGATGATGAGGGCGGTCCACGGCAGCACGGTGTTGTACCCGAGCGACCCCAACCAGACCGCCCAGCTCGTCGGAGCGATGGCGGAGATGGACGGCATCAGCTACATGCGAACCACTCGGGAAAAGACGCCGGTCCTCTACGGCCCGGACGACACCTTCCCGGTGGGAGGCAGCAAGGTGGTTAGCTCGAGCGAAAACGACGCGGCCACGGTGATCGCCGCCGGAATTACGGTGCATGAGGCTGTGAAGGCTGCCAAGGAGCTCGAGAGCGACGGAACCTCATTCAGGCTGATCGATGCCTACACGGTCAAGCCCATCGACGGAAAGGGCATTGCCGAGGCCGTCAAGGCCACGGGAGGAAAGGTCATCGTGGTCGAGGACCACTGGGCCGAGGGCGGAATCGGTGACGCGGTCCTGGCTGCGCTGGCCGAGCTAGGTGTGAACGACTTCACCTACAAGCATCTGGCGGTCCGGGAGATGCCGGGCTCGGGAACTCCGATGGAGCTGTTGGACGCCGCCGGGATCTCCGCCGAGCACATCGCCCAGGCCGTGAGGGAGATCAGCTCCTAAGCCTGAGGCTGCCTACACCTTGGCTACTGCCGCCTCTTCGAGGGCCTGTTTGATCAGGTTGAAGTCGTCCTCGGGGATCTCGTGGAGGTTGCCCTGGAAGGCGAGCCGCCAG
>JBBDRH010000093.1:0-1652 GCA_040905645.1 Actinomycetota bacterium | reverse complement strand
ACCATACGGTGGGGCCGAGAACGAAGCCTGAGGGTGCCTCACGCCGCCAAACGCCCCGAAGGTTGCCTGATGCGGCACTAACCCCAGCCGGGGTGTTCCAGCGGGGTGGGCCCCTTCGGGGGCTTGAAGGCCAGCAGGCCCTTGGCGCGCTGCTCGATCAGTGTCTTGATTCTGTCCTCGTACTTGCCGGTGCCCAGCGGCATTTTCCCTTTTACCTCAACCGCCTGGTTGCTCACGATGATCGAGCCCTGGATCTTGAACACGAACATTTTCATTCTGAAGTTGCAGGTGTTGCCCTTCCACTGCTCCTCAACGTCGGAGACCGTGTAGGCGTAAATCTTCTTGAGGTCTTGAAGCAGGTTCTGGACCCGGCGCTGCGCCTCCTCGGCCGGCAGGGAGTGGGGGACAATTACCTGAAAGTCCTTAGCCATCGGCGTGATTCTACTAAGGGCCCGCCACAAAACTACTTGGACGTTTCGCTGGCCGGATGACGACCCTGGCTGCGTGCTCGGCCCCGGCGTATGGACTAAGGCATGCGCTGGGCACCGCGGTCTTGCCAGGCTCGCCCCGACTCACCGAAACATTTCCTTCGCGCAAATAGTTTCGTGGCGGACTCTAGCTGCAGGGACACTAAACTTTTGAGCACCCGGACCGGAGAGCCCATGCCCCCCTGGATAGAAAAAGTTGTTCAGCGCCTCGAGCCCCAGCACGATTGGGACGATCTCACCCTGCCGGATGGACCGTCCGCCGCCCTCGAAAGGATCAACGATCGGATAAAGAGCGAACGGGGCGCAGCGTTGAAAGGGAGGTCGGCGGCCAGTGACTTAACCGCCCTTTTCGCAGGCAGCGAGACAACTCCGAAGCTGATCGCCGCCGAGGCCCTGGCCGGCGGGGTGGGCACCGATGTCTATCGGGTCGATCTCTCCATGGTCGTGAGTGACGACCTCGTCGAGACCGAGCGGATCCTGAAAAGGATCCTCGACGCCGCGGAGGAAGCGGGAGGCGTGCTGTTCTTCGACGAGGGGGACACCCTGATCCGGCCCACCGAGGACGACCCCTACCCGGAGAGAGGCGCCGGTTATCTGCTCAAACGGATGAGCCGGTTCGCCGGCGTTTCGATATTGTCGGTCTCCGATCGGAGAACAATGGATCCGGCCCTTCTGAGGCGATTTAGGTACACGGTCTCCTTCGAATAAGCAGAAGAGGTGGCGGTAGGCTGTCTTAGATGCTCACGCCCGAAATCCGCAAGACATTTCTCGACTTTTTCGCCGAGCGCGGCCACACGATCGTGCCCTCCTCGTCGCTGGTGCCCGACGATCCCACCCTGCTTCTGACCAACGCCGGGATGGTTCAGTTCAAGCCCTACTTCCTCGGCGTGCGCCAGCCTCCCTACCCGAGGGCGGCCACGGTTCAGAAGTGCTTCCGGGAGGTCGATCTGGAGGAGGTGGGCAAGACCGCGCGCCACCTGACCTTCTTCGAGATGCTCGGGAACTTCTCCTTCGGCGACTACTTCAAGGAGGACGCCTGCCGCTGGGCCTGGGAGCTCATGACCGAGGGGTACAGGCTGGAGCCGCAGCGCCTGTGGATCACCGTGTTCGAGGAGGACGACGAGGCCGCCGAGATCTGGGAGCGCAGCGTCGGGGTGCCGCCCG
>JBBDRH010000092.1:0-1653 GCA_040905645.1 Actinomycetota bacterium | reverse complement strand
GACCAGGCCCAGCTCCTCACGGGCGATGGCCTCGACCCGTGCCGGATCGTGAACGAAGGACCGGACCTCCCGGGTGAGATCTCGGTTGACTTGTTTGAGCCGTGCCATCTCCCGATACAGCTCGGCCTTGGCCTTGCCCATCTTATAAATCTTGACGAGGCTCCGGTTCCCGCCCATCGAGAGAACCGAGATCAGAATGGCGAGGAGAGCCACGAAGACGAGTCGCCGTTTGCGAGCGGCCCTGGCCTCAGCCAGCTCCTCCTGAGCGCTGAAGACCACCCGTCCCGTCTGCACGTTTACTTCGTCGCCGCGACCTGGGCCATCACACGCCCAGGAGCGCCCGCGCCGCCGTCGTCAGCTCGTTGAGCTGTTCTTCCGAATGGGCGTCCATGTACAGCCGCACCACCGGCTCGGTTCCCGAGGGCCGCACGAGCAGCCAACTGCCGTCTTCGAGCAACAGCTTCGCCCCCTCCAGCGTCCCGACTTGCACCACCCGTAGCCCGGCCACCTGCGCGGGGAGGTTCTTCAGGCGTGTGGTCAGACGCTCTTGCTGCTGAGGTGAAAGATGAAAGTTCAGCCGCCGCGCATAAATCACCGTCCCCACTTCGGCGTAGAGCGCCTCCAGCAGGCCCCGTACGCTCTTCCCATCGGCCATAGCGACCATCTCGGCCACCAGAAGGGCGGCAAGAATTCCATCTTTTTCCGGGACATGACCCTGAATCGACAGGCCGGCGCTCTCCTCACCGCTCAGCACGACCTTCTCCTGGGTGATGAGCTGCCCCAGATACTTGAACCCGACCTTGGTCTCGTAGAGCGGAACCCCTACGTGTCTGGCCACCGCATCCACGAGGTGACTTGTGGCTACCGATCGAGCCACGCCCCCACGCCATCCGCGCGTCCTGATCAGATGTCGGAGGAGAAGCGCCAGGATGTAATTCGGTTCGATGAAGCTGCCATCCCTATCGAGGATCCCATACCGATCAGCGTCACCATCCGTGGCCAGGCCGAGATGGCAGCCAGCAGAGCGCACCGCCACCGCTAGCTCTTGGAGGTTCTCCTCCGAGGGATCAGGCGCGTGTCCGCCAAAGGCGGGGTTGCGGGAGTCGTGAAGGAGATGCACGTCACAACCAGCTTCCCGTAGCGCCTGATCGAGGTAGCCCCTCGCCGTTCCGAACAAGAGATCGACTGCCACCTTCAGGTGCGCTGCAGCGATTGCCTTGAAATCAACCAACTCCCGAAGGCGGCCGAGGTATGCTGGCCGTGGGTCGATACGAACCACCAACCCCTTGGTCTCCATCTCCCGGAGCGGCGGGCAGCGTGCCTCCGCTTCCCCCGCCAGCTCCCGGACCCGCGCCTCGATTCGATCGGTGACCGCGGGTTGAGCTGGTCCGCCCGAGGGGCCGGAGAGTTTCAGCCCATTGTATTCGGGTGGGTTGTGGCTGGCGGTGACGTTCAAGCCTGCTGCCGCGCCGCGCCGGACCACTTCGTAGGCGACGACGGGCGTCGGCACGTCCCGGTCGCAGAGGAAGACCTGCACCCCATGGGCCGCCAGGACCGCCGCCGCTTCGGCCGCAAAGGCTTCCGAGAGGAAGCGGGTGTCGTATCCGACGACGACTCCAGCCTCCGATCTCCCCTCGGCCAGCAGATATTCGG
>JBBDRH010000091.1:0-10010 GCA_040905645.1 Actinomycetota bacterium | reverse complement strand
GGTTATGGTCCGATGCTCCACGTCGAGAGAGTTCCCGTTGTAGATGGAAGCATCAAGAGCTGCTGCCAGGAGGTTGTGCGCCGCTGCCACGGCGTGAAAGTCGCCCGTGAAATGGAGGTTGATGTCCTCCATCGGCAGCACCTGAGCGTAGCCTCCGCCGGTGCCACCGCCCTTGATGCCGAAGACAGGACCCATCGAGGGCTGCCGCAGACACAACATGACCCTTTTGCCTAACCGACCGAGCCCCTGGGTCAGGGAAGCAGAAGTGGTCGTCTTGCCTTCTCCAGCCTTGGTGGGCGTGATCGCGGTGACACAGATCAACTTGCCGTCCGGCCCGTCGGAAAGCCTATCGATGCTACTTAGCCGCACCTTGGCCTTGTGGCGGCCGAATAACTCGAGCTCCTCCTCGAGGATTCCAACACCTGCTGCTATCTCCGTGACGGGGAGTAGCTTGGCGCTCTGAGCAATTTCCAGACTGAGAGGCATCTTTTTGGTCAACGGAGTGCCTCCCTTTGTTGAAGGTGGCTGCCTGATCATCACCGCACCATGGAATGAGACAGACCGGTCTTTATCGCTACAATCCTAGGGGCAAGGAGCGGCATGTGTCAAGGTGGCGCGTGCGCGGGCTCAAGGCGGGCCGGCGGCCGGATCGGCAGCCGGTATCCTCTCGACGAAAAGGCGCACCAGCGGTCCGGTGACCGCGGTGGTTAGCAACGACAAGGCCACGCCGGCGGCGTGGAGGGGCGCAGAGATGATCCCCTGTTCGAGGGCGACCAATCCCACCACCAGCACCATCAGGCCCCGGCAGTTCAGCAAGATGCCCACAACGTTGGCCTCGCACAAGGAAAGGCCGCCCCAAGGTCCGAACAACATCCCCGCCAGCCAGTTGCTTGCGGCACCCACCGCCACAAAAAGAAGGAACCCGCCCACGGCCTCGCCCGACAGCGATCGAAAGTCGGTGTTCAGACCCGAGTAGGCAAAAAAGATGGGAAGAAGAAGCAAGCTGGTCGGCTTGGAGAAACGCAACGAGAACTCGTGTGCCAGCAGCCTCCGTGCGGGCATGACCACCCCTATCAGGAAGGCGCCGACCACCACCGTGATCCCGATTCGCCCCGCAACGTAGGCGCCGGCGGCAACGACAGCAAAAAAGCAAGCCCACATGGGCCCGGTCGCCGCCCCCCTCGCTTTGGAGGCCCGAGCAACCGGAACCATCGCAGGACGGACCACCAGGAAAAGCGCGGCCACAAAGAGCGTGGCGTATACGAAGGTGGAAGCAAGCTCCCACGCACCATCCCGCCGCGCAAGACCGCCGGCAACTGCGGCCGTCAGGAACGTCACGAGGGTGACCGCGGCAGAGGTTGCGATCGTCAGAGTTCCTATCCTGCTGCCTGCCAGGCGCATCTCCTGCAGTATGCGGGCTACGACGGGGAATGCGGTGGCCGACAACATCGCACCCACCATGAGGAGAAATCCGGCCTTCGAGGGTGCGGCGCTCGTAGCGAATTGTGGGACGAAACTCGCCCGGTACAGGTAATGACCTACTACGACCCCCGCCACAATCGAGACTGCGGCTACCCCCAGGGTGATCAACAGGATGCTCCTGGCGCCGGCTCTCAGGGGGGTGAGATCGAGCTGGAGCCCAACCATGGCCATGAACAGGACGAGACCGACCTGACCGATGAGGTTGAGGATAGGCCTGACCTCGGGGGGGAAAGGTGAAAAACCGGTACGGCCCAGAATCGTCGGGCCCAGAAGGACGCCTGCCGCAATCTCGCCCACCACGACGGGAAAACCGATACGCCGGGCAATCGCTCCGAGGACCCTTGCGCTGGCAAAGATGAGGGCGATGCCAACAAGCAGCTGTCCCGCCATTAGGCCGGCTGCTACTGGCCTGTAGGGCCAGGCAGCCCCGAGGTCATTGGCGCGTTATCTCCAGCGCGTAAGCGACAAGGATGTCATCCGAGCCGATCGCCAGATGGTATGCGTCGGAGAGCTCCTCGACGCGAAGGATCTGCGCCTTGTTCTGCTCGAAGATTGGAGAGAAAGGGAAAAAGGTGAAGTCAACGAT
The DNA here is from genome assembly GCA_040905645.1 of Actinomycetota bacterium. Classification (GTDB taxonomy): domain Bacteria; phylum Actinomycetota; class CADDZG01; order JAHWKV01; family JAHWKV01; genus JBBDRH01. The sequence continues at coordinate 7,942 of JBBDRH010000091.1, read as the reverse complement.
GCGCGCTTTGAGGCCGTGTCTCTCGAGATTCAGCTCCGTCTGTTGCTGGCTGATGATCGAGAGCTGCATGACGTAGGCGACGCCTCCCCTGGCCATGGCGAGGGGCAGCCGGGAGAAGAGCTGATCCTGGAGATTGCGGCCCCAGAAGTCCAGCGGCCTGTGACCGCTGATCTCCTGAAAGGGGTCGACCGGCATCTGAAAGAGGCTTGCCACGATCAGGTCGTAGGCTTCGGTTGGCTCCCAGAAGTAGAGGTCGACCTCCTCGCCGCTGATGCGATCGGCGACTTTGTTGCGATAGGCATTGGCCATGGTGTTGTTTACCGCCCGTCGTTCGACGTCGATAGCGTCAACGTGCTCGGCTCCGTTCAGAGCCAGCTGAATCGCCAGGATCCCCGCGCCACAACCGACGTCCAGGCACCGCTTTCCCGCTCCCACGCCCGAACGTAGCAAATATCGCCACATGAGCAGACTCCCCTGAGTCGGGGCAAAAACCCCCTTGTCGTAGGTGAGCTCCGGGAAAGGTAACGGATAGAGGCTGCGGTTCTTCTCGTCGGTCCAGGGCCTTACGTTTTTGGTAGTGGGCAGCTCGTCGACAAAAAACAGCGCGCGGCTTTTCGACAACCCGACGCGCTCTGCCGTTCCGGAACGTTGGGCGGCGTCGTATCCGACAGTTGTACCGTCCAGCGCCTCCTTGGCCGCGGCAATGTGATCGGGAGTGACCCCACAACATCCGCCGATGATCTGCGCTCCCTCCCGGCGCCACGTCATGGCCAGCTCGGCGTACTCCTTGGGTCCGGTACGATCGTCGAACCTCCAGCCTGAGCCTCCCAGGTGCCCTAGGTTGGGGTAGACACCGAGAGGCAGATCGGTGAAATCGCGCAGCCAGGGAAGAATGCCCGGCACGTGATCGATAGGGATGCAGTTGATCAGCAGCGCCCCCACTCCCATCTCCTCGAACCTTCCGGCACTGCGTCCGAAAATGTCGCCCTCAGGCCCGCCCCAATGCTGACCGTAAACACCACATGCGCCGTGAAGACACCGCCTGAAGCTGAGCCACACCGGGATTCCTGTTTTTAGCAGCGTCTCGACGGCCGTGAATGTTGGCTCTCTGAGCAGCGCCAGCGTTTCCATCAGGATCAGGTCCGGCGGGGCATCCTCGAACACCCGCGTAAGAAGTTGAACCGTTCGTTGACGTTCCGGGTTGGTCACCTCCTCGGAAATCGTGAAGGCGACGGCACACTCATCGGTTCGACCCGCATCGGCAATGGCCTCGCGCGCAAGACGAACCCCCAGCCTCGCGGCATTCATCCAGTGGGAAGCGCTTCCACCCACCGCGCCGCGAAAGTCGACCTCTGGAGCGGACAGAATCGACCAGGTATTGGTCGAGACTAGGTCACAGCCTGCGTCGGCGTATCGGTGGTGGACCTTGAGAACCGCCTGCGGATCGGTGTACAGGGCCCACGTACCCCACAGGTCCGCAGCCCCGTTGGGCGGGCCCGAGCTGCCCATGTGCTCCAGCTCGGTGGACACTCCCCCATCCAGGATCACGCACCGGTTCTGCGTAATCAGCGAAAGAACACGCTCGTACGGGCCGGTGATGCGGGACGAGGAAGGCATCTATCGGGTCAGGAGCCATTCGAGCGGGTATTCGTCCAGGAGCGTCATCTTTCTGAAGTCGTCAAATCGCTTGCTGATCTCAGCCAGCGTCAGCCGCTGCACGCGCTCACAACCGAACTCCTCGACGTTGAAGGACGCCATCACCGAGCCATAGGCCATGGCCCTGCGGTAGATTTCGTCGGTGAGCGCCTGTTCGGTGTGGGCGGCCAGGTAGCCCAGGAAGCCTCCGGCAAAGCTGTCGCCGGCGCCCGTGGGATCGATCACCGTTTCGAGCGGATAGCCGGGAAGGGCGAACACACCGATGTCGTTGTAAAGAGCCGCTCCATACTCGCCTCGTTTGACAACGACCTCCGAGGCTCCCCACTCGCGCACCTTCCGAGCCGCTCGCACCAGATTCGGCTCTCCCGTGAGTAGGCGAATCTCGGCATCGTTCAGAAGCACCACATCCACCGTCTCAAGGGTTCGGATGAGGGTGTCCCTAGAGCTTTCGATCCAGAAGTTCATTGAATCCAGAGCTATGTAGTCCGATTCTGCGTACTGCTTTCGCACCTCGAGCTGAAGCTCTGGGGCGATATTGCCGAGGAACAGATTCGTGCACGCCAGAGAAGGGGTCGAAAGCCTGGGCTTAAAATCGGCAAAGACGTTGAGTTGTGTATCGAGAGTGTGGGCCATGCTGAGGTCGAAGTCATAGGTTCCCCGCCAGAAGAACGTGCTGGCTCCTGCCACTCGCTGCACATCATCGGTATTGATGCCTCTGGCGTGAAAAACGGCGAACTGCTGGTCGCCGAAGTCTTCTCCCACCACGGCGACGACGCGAACGTCCGTGAAGAAGCTGGCGGCCAGCGCCGCGTGGGTGGCGGATCCTCCGAGAATCCGCTCACGGGCACCGAACGGAGTCTCAACCGAGTCGAAGGCGACCGATCCGACGACGACGAGGCTCATCTGCCTATGCCGAGATCCAGATGCCGGCCATCCCTGTCTGCCTAGCCGATCGTGCCTATGGCTGCGGTTTCCAGGCTGCCCCGTTGACCGTCAACTCCAGCGGCACTCCGCAGCTCCTCTGCCTTCTCCGTGCCTTCCCAGGTAAAGTCGGGATCCGAGCGGCCGAAGTGTCCATAAGCCGCGGTCTTGGAGTAGATGGGCCGTCTTAGGTTCAGGTCACGCAGGATCGCGCCGGGCCGAAGGTCGAAGTGTTCGCGGACGAGTTCCTCGATCGCAACCTGCGGGATGCTCTGAGTCCCGTAGCACTGAACGTCCACCGAGACCGGGTGCGCCACGCCAATGGCGTACGCTATCTGGACCTCGCACCGGTCGGCCAGCCCCGCCGCGACGATGTTCTTGGCGACGTTGCGGGCGGCGTACGCGGCAGAACGGTCCACTTTTGTAGGGTCCTTGCCCGAAAATGCCCCTCCGCCATGGCGCGCAGCTCCGCCGTAGGTGTCGACAATGATCTTTCGCCCGGTAAGCCCCGTGTCGGCAACCGGTCCGCCCAGAACGAACTTTCCCGTGGGGTTGACATAAACGAAGTCACGCTCCTGGAAGCGTCGCTCATCGTAGAGCCCTTCGGGCAGCACCACCTTCAAGACGTGCTCGATCAGGTCGGGTTTGATCACCTTTTGAGAATCCACGCCGTCGCGGTGCTGGGTCGAGATCAGCAGCCGCTCGATCTGGAGGGGCCGGAGATTACCGCTGTCGTCGACCTCGTAACGAACGGTGACCTGTGCCTTCCCATCGGGCCCGAGATACGGAAGCACTCCCTCCCGACGAATCTCCGCCAGCCGCATACAGATCTGATGCGCAAGGGTGATCGGCAAAGGCATGAGCGACTCGGTCTCCGTGCAGGCGAAACCGAACATCATTCCCTGGTCCCCTGCCCCGATGCGATCCAGCGGATCTTCATCGCCGTGCTGCACCTCGTAGGAGCTGGACACCCCCTGGGCTATGTCGGGCGACTGTTCATCGAGCGCGACCACCACGCTGCACGTGTGGGAGTCGAAGCCAAAATCCGGGCAGTCGTAGCCAATCTTGCGTACTGCCTCACGGGCCAGGGCCGGGACGTTGAGGGTTGCGGTGGTGGAGATCTCTCCGGCGACGACGATGATGCCGGTGGTCAGCATCGTTTCGCAGGCAACCCTCCCGAAGGGATCCTGCGCCAGGACGGCATCCAGAATGCTGTCGGATACCTGATCGGCAACCTTGTCCGGGTGTCCCTCCGTGACAGACTCGGATGAGAAAAGAAACTCGTGCATTTTGCCTACCTCCCAGTTCTCACGAGACAGACCCAACCAAGAACGCCTGTCGGCTCCGAAAACGATACAGACCCGTCACTCTCGTCGGCGGAACGATACAGGAACCTCCGGCTAAGAGTCAACCGCCAAAATCAAGAGCTCAATTCGGCCGCTCGGGATCTCGCGCCGGGGTCGGTGAAAGACGGTCGGATTGCACAGGCATTCCCCGCCCCGGCAATTTGAGCGCAAGAAGCCTGCAAAAAGGGTCATTGAATGCCCCGGTTCGGCGAAAGTCCTGAGCTTGGAGACATTGGAGATCTCACTTCTTGACGAATGGTTCTACGGTGCTAGTATACAGATCTGTCTGTCTCATTGTTGCTCAAAGAGCATCCGTCCTTCGGACTAGGAGGGACTGAATCGTGAATGCGGAGCAAGTTGAAACAACCTTCTGGGGCCAACTTGCCGAGGTGTCAAGCCGCTGGGACCTCCTCGGACATCCCTTCTACGTGCGCTGGTCGACCGGCCACCTCACGCGCAGGGAGCTGTCCGTCTATGCGGCTGAGTACTACCATGCGGTGAGGGCGCTGGCGAAGCTGGTGATGTCGGCGGCCCGCGGCGCTTCGGGACCTGAACGATCGCAGCTACAGGCTCACGCTGACGAGGAGCTGCTCCACGTCGATCTGTGGGCCGACTTCGCGGCAGCCCTTCCGGCGGTCGAATCCTCTCCGCACCCTGTCGACGAGACCCTCGAATGTGTCGAGGCGTGGACCAGCCCGCCCAAGTCTTCGCTGCTTCACTCGCTGGTCGCCATGTATGCGATCGAGTCCGGGCAGTCGAGGGTGGCGGCGACCAAGCGGGCAACCCTGCCCCTGTACGGCCTGGACGGGCCCGAATGTACATACTTCGACGTCCATGCGGAGCTTGACCTGGAACACGCCGCATCGACTCGAGCTCTGATCGAACCTCGCCTTGCAGACGTCGAATGGGAACCGCTGCTGGCCCAGGCGGAAGCGGTGCTGGCTGCGAACTGGAAGTTGCTCGACGGGGTGGAGCGGAGGAACGGGATACTGACAATCGATCTGGAAGGCGGCATAACTGAGCCATCGGTTCAGGCGCTGCTCTGAACTAGGCGAAACAAGATCGCTGGCGTCCCGTCACCTTCAATGCATCGCACGCACCAAACCTCAGCGCCGAGGGACCGCTGCCGCTCTATAACCATCGGCGATGGCCGATGAAAAGTCCGAAGGTGGAAGGCGAGGCGCGCATGATGGTGCGGCGCCGATCGTAGAAAAACTTCGAGCCGAACTGCGACGGGAGGTACGAACCCTCGAGAGCACCGGGCTGACGCCCAAGCTCACCGTCCTCCTGGTAGGTAATCAACCGGCATCGGTCTGGTACGCGCGTAACAAGGCCCGGGTTGGCGAGAAGGTCGGGCTCCTGGTAGAGAACCTGGAGCTTCCCTCGAGCACGACGGAAACCTATGTGGTCGACTCGCTGGAACGACTGAATCATGACCCGAGCGTTCACGGGATCCTGGTCGAGCTTCCCCTCCCCCGAACCTTCGACAAAGCGACGGTGCTCAACTCCATCGCTCCCGCCAAAGACGTCGATGGGGTGACGGCTACCAATCGCGGATATCTCCTGGGAGGCCAGGAAGAGCACGGTTTTCTCCCGCCGACACCGCTTTCGTGCCTCAAGCTCATCGAGTGGGCGGGAGAAGATCCCGCCGGAAGGGACGTTACGGTCGTCGGGCGCGGAGACACCGTCGGCCGGCCGCTGGCGGTCATGCTTCTCAGCCGGCACGCGACGGTCACCATCTGTCATACGAAGACAAAGGATCTCGCGGCGAAATGCCGGCGGGCCTCCATCCTCGTTGCCGCCGCGGGGGTGGCTCAGCTCATCGGAAAAGAGATGGTATCGCCCGGCACTCTGGTGATCGACGCCGGTATCAACAGCCTGCCGGACGGCAGCTTCACCGGCGACGTGGATTTCAAAGCGGTGAAGTCGGTCGCAAAGGGCATCACGCCGGTGCCCGGCGGCGTGGGGCTCTTGACGTCAACGATCGTCATGGCGAACACGATCAAAGCTATGAAGCTTCAGGCGAACCGCCCCGGAGCGGGTGGAGGAACCTGAAATGTTGTTCGATCAGACGCTACGTGGTTTTCTCCAGCTCGCTGGCGCCAGGAGCCCCACTCCGGGAGGAGGCAGCGTGAGCGCCGTAGCGGCGGCCCTCGCCGCTTCGATGATCGCGATGGTCGCCAATTTGACGCTCGGAAAGCGGGGTTACGACCATGCACAGGCTGCGAGCCACGAGGCTCTCAGGAGGAGCGAGGCGGCGATCGCAGAGCTCGAGCTACTGGCCACCTTGGACATTGAAGCCTTCGAGTGCGTAATCGCAGCCTGGCGGATGCCGTCGGAAACCAACGATCAGAAAGAAATGAAGGCCGAAGCAGTCAAAGCTGCTGCTGAGAACGCCTCTCGGGTTCCCCTGCGCATCTGCAGCTCCTGCATCGACATTCTGGTACAAGCGGCTTTTCTTGCGCCGGTGGGGACGAAATCTGCCATCTCGGATGTCGCAGTTGGAGCATACCTGGCACATGCTGCACTGAATGCGGCGATGCTTAGTCTCGACGCAAATTTGCCGTTTATTGAAGACCAAGGCATTCGGACCGCCCTTATACGAGAGAAGGGCGAGCTGTTGAGCCGAGCCGACAGGCTAAAACGGACTGCGCTCGACGAAATTTCCCAGAGGTTGTGATGTTCTCCGCCGCGGCCCAACAGGTTAGGCGCACGGGAAACTGGCTCATTCAACCCCAAGCACTCCGCCAGCTCATCCTGGGGGAGATCGATTGCCTCACACCCCGGCGCCTGGCGCTTACTGAGGTCATCGGCCTGGTCCTGGCAGCTCCAATCGTGGCCGGATCCAACCTTCCTCGCTTCCCCAACTCCGCGATGGACGGTTTCGCTCTGCTTGCCTCTGACACCGCTGAGCCCCCAGCCGTCCTCCGGATCGTTGGGTCCTCGCTGCCGGGGGCACCCTGCGATTTGCCTGTCGCCGCGGGCGAGGCAGTTGCAATCGCCACCGGCGCCATGTTGCCCGGAGGGAGTGATGCCGTCGTCCCCATCGAGCTGGTCGATGTCACCGGCTTGCAGCTCACTATGGCCTTCAAAGCAGCGCCCGGAATGCACGTCCGCCTGGAAGGTGAGGACGTCACGGAAGATCAGGTGGTGATCGAATGCGGTACGGAGATCGGTCCGGGCCAGCTCGTTGCCGCCGCCGCCCTCGGCATCGACGAAGTCGTGGTCCATCCACGGCCGCGAGTGGCGATCCTGCCCACTGGGGACGAAGTCCGGACTGCAGGGAGCAGACTCGGGCCCGGCGAAATATACGACGCGGTATCGGTTGCGCTTGGGGCGCTCGTCGCCGAAGTGGGGGGGAAGGCGACGATGCTGCCGGCCGCTCCGGACGATAGCGCAACACTGATCCGAATGCTGCATGAGGCAACGCTCGGGGCGGATGCCATCATCACTGTCGGCGGGGTGTCGGCCGGCGAGAGAGACTTTATCCGCGGGCCCGAGGCGCCGGTTCGGGTTTGGCCGTATGAAGTCGCCTTGCGCCCCGCCAGGCCCTTCGGCTTTGGGACGGCCTTCGACAAACCTCTGTTTGCCCTACCTGGAAACCCGGCATCGGCCCTGGCGGCCTTCGAGGAGTTTGTAAGGCCCGCCCTCCGCTGCATGATGGACAAGTCCCCAGCACCTTGGCCCATGCTCACTGCCGTCCTCACGGAACCACTTGAACATGAGAGTGGCTTCACGCACCTGGTCAGGGTCCAAGTCTGGCGAGAGGGCGCCCGCCTGTTTGCCCGTTCTTCCGGCCGGCAAGGCGCCGGGATGGTTCACTCGTTGGCGAAGGCCAACGCATGGGCGGTAATTCCGGCGGACGTGAGTGAGCTCGCTGCCGGATCAGAGGTCTGCGTCAGGATGCTCGGCGAACCCTGGATGGTCGCGCCACCTAACCCGTGACCATGCCGAAACTGCCGACAAGGTTCATGGATCGTGCCGTGGGCCCGGCTATCCGAACGTAGAATCCTGGGCGG
>JBBDRH010000090.1:0-1656 GCA_040905645.1 Actinomycetota bacterium | reverse complement strand
CAAGCGCATCGGCTACACGGGGAGTACTATGTTCCGCGTTTCTGAAGGGAAGATTGTCGAGGTGTTAGCCACCAATCACGATCACCTGGGTTTGCTGCAGCAGATGGACGCCCTGCCCGCGCTTGCGCCTCGACCGGGCGCCTAGAAGGGGCTTTGACGTAGTAGGTTGAGCAGTCGACAGCACCGGTTGCCCGCTAGTCAGGATGTCGGTAGTGCTGCTCCGACAAGCCTTCCCCGGCGGTGTTCCTCGTAAAGGTATTTCGCCTACGGGGTCCCTAGCCTAGGGTTACGTCGGCCGGGCAGTGGCCACACTGGCTTCCTCGAAGGTAGCCATTTCGCTGAGGGTAGCAGCGGCGCTTTCCATAAGCGGCATTGCCAGAACCCCTCCCGTTCCCTCGCCGAGACGCAAGCCGAGGTTGAAGAGCGGTGATAAGCCGAGGTGCTGTAGTTGTATCGCGTGGCCGGGTTCCGTCGAGCAGTGGGAAGCGAACAGGTAACCCCTGACTTGGGGTTCGAGTGCGGCTGCGACAAGGGCCGCCGAGGTCGAGATGAATCCGTCCAGTACGATTGCAAGCCGTTCTGCGGCGGCGCCGAGGTAGAAGCCGGTGAGCGCGGCTATCTCCAACCCGCCGATCTTCCGGAGTGCCTCGAGGGGGTGGCTCGGTTGGGGTTGGTGGAGGCTGAGGACTTCTTCGATGGTTCGGTACTTGCGGTCCAGGCCGTCTTCGTCCAGGCCGGTGCCGGGTCCGGTCACTTCGCGGACTCCGCTTCGGGTAAAGGTGGCCGTTATTGCGGCGGCTGAGGTACTGTTGCCTATTCCGATTTCACCTCCGACTACCAGGTTTGTTCCCGATGACGCGAAGCTGTGCGCGATCTCGGCTCCAACGAGCAGAGCCGCATTCATCTCGTCTCTTGTCATCGCGGGCGCCTCGAGCATGTTGCGTGTTCCGCGGGCGACCTTGCGGCGCAGGAGCCTGGGGTGTTCGGGTAGGTCGCCGTCGACTCCGACGTCTACGATCAGCAGGTCTGAAACTGCTACCCGGGAGAGGGCGTTGATGGCGGCGCCGCCTCGCAGGAAGTTGTGGACCATCTGCTCCGTTACAGCCTTCGGATAGGCGGAGACTCCTTCGTCGGTTATGCCGTGGTCGCCTGCGAATACCGCTACTCCGCGACCTGTCACTCTGGGTCGGGTCGTACCGTAGATGCCGGCCAGTCGTATTCCTAATGCCTCGAGTTCACCGAGGCTGCCGGGTGGTTTGGTCAGGCGTGTGTGGCGAGCAGTGGCCTCCTGGGCACTTTGCTCGTCGATCGGCCGGATTCGTTCGAGGATCGTCTCAAGCGTCAAGCTGTACCTCCGGGAAGGTTCCTTTTAGGGTTTGGGGAATGCCTACGGTGAGGAGGCTGACTGCGTCGGCTGCGCTTGCGACTTTCTGGTTGGCGAGTCCCAGCATGTCCCGGTAGTGGCGGCCGAGGGGGTAGGGTGGCACCACCCCGTTCCCGACTTCGTTGCTAACGACGATGACGGTGTTGGCCGCCTCCCTGATCGATTCCAGGAGCTCAGCTACGGCAGTAAGCGTGGCTCGTTCGGCTTGTTCGCCTTTTTGCAGGAGGAGGTTGGACACGAAGCCTGAGAGGCAGTCCAGCAGCACGACCTTC
>JBBDRH010000089.1:0-10042 GCA_040905645.1 Actinomycetota bacterium | reverse complement strand
AGCCGGCTCGATTGGGGGTGCCTCGGGAGCGGCCTCGGTGGCAGCCGGCGCGGCTATGGGTGCCTCGGGGGCGGCCTCGGTGGCAGCCGGGGCGGCTTCAGCCGGTGGGGTTCCCGGGCGGTGCCGGGTCGTCTTGACCGGCGATGACTTCGGCCGCGACGGGCGTTCCCTGCCTCCATGGGCCGGCGGGGCGGCAGTCGCCTGAACGGCCGTCTGTGCCGCCTGCGCCCTGCGAGCCGCGGACTCACGCTGGACGATGACCTCGCCCTTGTAGATCCACACCTTGACGCCTATCTGGCCGGCGGCAGTGGCGGACTCGGAGAAACCAAAATCGATGTCGGCCCGCAGCGTGTGAAGCGGAACCTTTCCTTCGTGATAGCCCTCGCGGCGGCTCATCTCGGCGCCTCCCAGGCGCCCTGAGGTCTGGACCTTGACGCCGAGAGCACCGGCTTTGATCGCGGTGTTCACCGCTTTGCGCATGGCCCGCCTGAACGAGACGCGCGATGAGAGCTGCTCGGCGATGGCCTGCGACAGGAGCTGCGCGTCGGCGTCGGGGGACTTCACCTCGACGATGTCCAGGTTCACCTGAACGTTGACATCCTTACCGGTCTGAGCTCGGGCGGCCTTGCCCTCCATTTTCTCCAGATGGCCGCGGATCTCGTCGGCCTGGGCCCCCCGTCTTCCAATGACGATGCCGGGCCGCGCCGTATGCACTGTGACGCGCACTCGCTCCCTGGTGCGCTCGATCTCAATCCGGCCGATGGCGGCGTGTGGAAGGAGCTTGACCAGGTAGTCCCGGATCTTGTTGTCCTGCTCTATGTAGTCACGGTACTGGGCGCCGTCTGCAAACCAGCGCGACTTCCAGTCGGTGGTGATGCCCAGCCTCAGCCCGTAGGGATGTACTTTCTGACCCATCAGTTACCCGCTTCTCTTTCTTTGGATTTGGTCTTGGTAGTCCGGGCGGTACGCGCCGGGGCCGGGGCCTTGGCCTTGGTGGCGGTGGTGGCCTTTGCAGCTTCCCCGCGTTTGGGACGCGGCGGAGCCTCCGGGCGGCGGCGCTCGAGCTCCAGATTGATGTGCGAGGTGCGCTTGCGGATCCGGAATCCTCTGCCCTGAGCCCGGGGTCGAAAGCGCTTGATGGTGACTCCCTCGTCCGCGGAAACCAACTTCACGAACAGCTCCTCTTGAGGCACTGAGAAGTTGTGCTCCGCGTTGGCGATGGCACTTTCCAGGATCTTCGACATGGCTTCGCTCGCGGCCTTCGGCGTGAAGGCGAGGATGCGCCGCGCCTCGTCGACGTGTTTGCCCTTGATGATCGCAGCCACCTCGCGCACCTTGTAGGGGCTGATGCGAATGAATCGCGCCCCCGCTTTGTAGGTTGGACCGGTAGCGTTAGCCAAGATGGTCCTCCCGGTAACTTTGGCGAGATTTTGGGGCGCGTGAGGTGGCGCCAGGCGAGGCCGCAGGGAGCCCGTGTAGCTGGACCCTACCCGGGCGACCGAGAACGAAGCATGGCGTCATCTCACGCCGCCAAAAATCGCCAAGGGTTGCTGGGAGGTCCATCATTTCAGCCTGGTGCTCTTCTCGGTGTGATGGCCGTGCGTGCGAAACGTGCGCGTCACGGCAAACTCACCGAGCTTGTGACCGACCATCGATTCGGTTACGTAGACCGGGACGTGCTTGCGCCCGTCGTGAACCGCCAGAGTGTGCCCGACCATGTCGGGGATCAGCGTCGATCGCCGCGACCAGGTCTTGATCACGCGCTTCTCACCACGCTTGTTCTGCTCATCCACCTTCTTCAGAAGGTGATCGTCCACAAAAGGACCCTTCTTCATCGATCTCGGCACGGCTTCTTAACCTCTCTTACTTCCACGGCGACGCAGGATGTCCTGGTCCGAATACTTGCCCTGCTTGCGGGTGCGGCCTTCGGGCTTGCCCCACGGCGACGTCGGATGACGACCACCGGACGCCTTACCCTCGCCCCCGCCCAGCGGATGATCGACCGGGTTCATCGCAACGCCCCGGACACCCGGCCTCTTGTTCTTCCAGCGGTTGCGGCCCGCTTTGCCGATCTGAACGAGCTCGAACTCCGAGTTTCCGACCTCACCGATGGTTGCCTTGCAGTCCACCGCGACTCGCCGGACCTCCGACGAGGGAAGACGGAGGGTGGCGACCTTTCCTTCTCTTGCCACCAGCTGCACCGACGTCCCTGCCGAGCGAGCCATCTTCCCGCCGCCGCCCGGCTTGAGCTCAACGTTGTGAACGACGGTGCCCAGGGGAATGTTGGCCAGAGCCAGCGCGTTCCCGGGTTTGATCTCCGCTTCTGGTCCGCTCATCAGCTTGTCCCCGACCTTGATCTTGGCCGGGGCCAGGATGTAGCGCTTCTCACCGTCGACGTAGTTAAGCAGAGCGATGAGAGCGTTGCGGTTCGGGTCGTACTCGATCTCCGCGACGCGAGCCGGGATGCCGTCCTTGTTCCGGCGGAAGTCGATCACCCGGTACTTCTGCTTGTGGCCTCCCCCTTGATGGCGAACGGTGATCCGTCCGTGGACGTTGCGCCCTGCCTTCTTCGGGTTGGGCCGGACCAGGCTGCGCTCGGGGGTGGAGCGGGTCACCTCGGTGAAGTCCAGGTGCGACATCCCGCGCCGTCCCGGCGTGGTTGGCCTCGACTGACGTACTCCCATTAGGCGATCACCTATCTGGTCTCAAAGAGTTCGATTTTGTCGCCTTCGGCGAGCTTCACTATCGCCCGGCGGGTATTGTTTCGGGTGCCGCTGCCCAGCCGGTTGCGCTTCACTTTGCCCTTGCGATTGCTGGTGTTAACGCTGACGACCTTGACTCCCCAGATCTCCTCCACCGCCTGGCGGATCTGAACCTTGTTGGCGTCGGGGTGAACTATGAAGGTGTAGCTGTTCTCCTCGATCAGGGCGTAGGACTTCTCGCTGACCACCGGCTTGATGATTGCGTCCCGTGCGGAGCTCATTCGCCACCGCCGTTCTTGTCCTTGGCCGTCATCGCATCCAGGGCGGCCTTTGCGATCACGACGGTGTCGGCTGCCAGCACATGGTAAGGGGTGGGGGAAGCCACACTCATCACATTGGGAAGATTGCGAAAGGACCTGTAAACCTCGTTGGAGGGCCCCTCGGGCCCGAGCACGAGCAGGATCTTGCCGGCGGCATCCCACTGCTCCAGCATCTTGACCGCTCGTTTGGTCTCGGGGGCCGTCAACTCGGGGAACTCGACGACCCTGACCGCGCCTTCCTGAGCACGCACCGTCAGAGCCGAGCGAAGGGCCAGTGCCCTTTCCTTCTTATTGATGCGCATGCTGTAGTCGCGAGGCTTGGGTCCGTGTGCGACACCGCCTCCCGTCCATTGCGGCTCCCGGATGGAGCCGTGGCGGGCGCGGCCGGTTCCCTTCTGACGCCACGGCCGGGCGCCTCCTCCACGAACCTCTCCGCGTGTCTTCGTCGAGTGGGTGCCCGCGCGAGCAGCCGCCAGCTGCGCCCTGACGACTGCGTGCATGATGGGAGGGTTCACCTCGGCGTTGAACTGCTCCGGCAGATCCAGCTCGCCGCTGCGCTTGCCGTCCTTGCCGAAGACCGGGGCCTTGGGGGCAGTATCAGCCATGGTTGGCTCCCCGGTTGGTGGACCGGATCAGCACGACGCCGCCGGTGGGTCCCGGGACCGCCCCTCGGATCAACAGCAGGTCCTTGGAGGCGTCGGCGTCAACCACCTCCAGGTTCAGCATCGTCACGCGGTGGTGGCCCATGTGGCCGGCCATCTTCATCCCCCTGAACACCCTCGAGGGAGTGGCGCAGGCTCCGATGGATCCCGGCGAACGGTGCTTGCGCTCGGTGCCGTGGCTGGCCGACTTGCCGTGGAAGTTGTGGCGCTTCATGACTCCGGCAAAGCCCTTGCCCTTGGACACCCCCACCACGTCGGCACGCTCGCCCTTGGCGAAGACGTCGGCTTTCAGCTCCTGACCCACCTGGAAGCCGCTCACGTCCTTGAGTCTCAGCTCCACCAGGTGGCGGGACGTCGGGATCTTCAGCTTCGTGAGATGGCCGGCCTCCGGCTTGGTGAGCCTGCGCTCCGGCACCTGCTCGAACGTCAGCTGAATGGCGTCGTACCCGTCGGCTTCCGTGGTGCGGACCCCGGCGACGTGGCACGGACCGGCCTGGATCACGGTGACCGGCACGACCCGCGACTTGTCGTCGAAGATCTGAGTCATACCGATCTTGCGACCGAGAATCCCTTTCGTGATATCAGCCATGTTCCGAGTCCTAGAGCTTGATTTCGATGTCGACGCCTGCGGGAAGGTCCAGCCGCATAAGCGAGTCCACGGTTTTGGGGGTGGGGTCCACGATGTCGATGATTCGCTTGTGCGTACGCATCTCGAAGTGCTCACGCGAGTCCTTGTCCTTGAACGGGGACCGGATCACGGCGAACTTCTCGATCCTTGTCGGCAACGGGATGGGCCCGTGTACGGACGCGCCGGTGCGGTTGACCGTGTCGACGATCTTGCGCGCGCTCTGATCTATCACCTCGTGGTGATAGGCCTTGAGCTTGATGCGGATCTTCTGTCCCGCTGCCATTGCCCTTGTCCTTTACTCGGCTACTCGCCGCGAACCTTCTTGACGATCTCTTCGGCCAGCGCTTTCGGCACCGGCTGGTAAGAGTGGAACTGCATGGTGTAGGTCGCGCGCCCCTGGGTGCTGCTTCTCAGATCGGTGGCGTAGCCAAACATCTGAGATAGGGGAACCTGAGCGCGGATGAACTGGAGCGCTCCGCGATTGTCCATCTTCTCGATGCGGCCGCGCCTGGAGTTCAGGTCGCCGATGACATCGCCCATGAACTGCTCCGGGGTGGCCACCTCCACCTCCATGACCGGCTCGAGCAGCTGCGCGTCGGCCTTGCGGGCCGCTTCCTTGAGCGCCATCGAACCGGCGATCTTGAAGGCCATCTCACTGGAGTCAACCTCATGGAAAGAACCGTCGGTGAGGGTCACCCGCACGTCCACCAGCGGGTAACCGGCCAGAACGCCCGACGCCATCGCCTGCTGGATCCCCTCGTCGACCGACGGGATGTATTCGGTGGGGATGGAGCCGCCCTTGATCTTGTTGACGAACTCATAGCCCCCGCCGGGACCCATCGGCTCCATATCAATCACCACGTGGGCAAACTGCCCCTTGCCGCCGGTCTGCTTGATGTAGCGGGTGACGTGACGATGTACGACCTTGGTGACGCTCTCCCGGTAGGCGACCTGGGGCCTTCCGACGTTGGCGTCGACGTTGAACTCACGGGTCAGGCGGTCCACCAGTACCTCGAGATGGAGCTCGCCCATGCCGGCGATGATCGTCTGGCCCGTCTCCTCATCGGTGTGAATCTGGAAGGTGGGATCCTCCTCGCTGAGCTTGTGCAGTGCTCCGCCCAGCTTGTCCTGGTCCATCTTGGTCTTCGGCTCGATGGCCAGATGGATGACCGGCTGAGCGAAGGTCGGGGACTCGAGAACGATGGGGTACTCGGGGTCGCACAGCGTGTCGCCGGTGAGGGTGTGGCGCAGACCCACGACGGCCACGATGTCGCCGGTCATGGTCGCATTGAGGTCTTCCCGGTGGTTGGCATGCATCTGCAGCAGCCTCCCGGCCCGTTCCTTGCGGTCGCGGCTGGAGTTGAGGAGGGCGGCGCCGCTACGCAGCGTGCCCGAGTAGACCCGCATGTAGGTGATACGTCCCACGTGAGGGTCGGACATGATCTTGAAGGCCAGAGCCGAAAAGGGCTCCTCGTCGGAGGGAGCGCGCTCCACGGTGTCGCCGGTGCGAGGCACCTCCCCGGTCACCGGAGGGACGTCGGTCGGAGCCGGCAGGTAGGCGATGACCGCGTCGAGCAAGGGCTGGACGCCTTTGTTCTTGAAAGCCGAGCCGCACAAGACCGGCTGGGCCTCGTTAGCCAGGGTGGCCTTGCGCAACGCCGCCTTCAGGTGTTCGTTCGATGCCTCGTGGCCGTGGATATAAGCCTCCATGACCTCGTCGTCGAACTCGGCCAGGGCTTCGTAGAGCTCGTGGCGCCAGTCATCGGCCTGTTCCTTGAGCTCGGGTGGAATCTCCCGCACCTCGTACGTCTCGCCGCTTTCGGACGTCCAGTAAAGGCCCTTCATCTCGATCAGGTCGATGACGCCGTGGAAATCGGCCTCCTCCCCCCAGGGAATCTGGATGGGGAGCGGGTGGGCGGCGAGGCGCTCGCGCATACTCTCGACTGCGCCGAAGAAGTCGGCGCCCAGGCGGTCCATCTTGTTGACGAAACAGATACGCGGCACCTTGAAACGGTCGGCCTGGCGCCACACCGTCTCGGTCTGGGGCTCCACGCCCGATACGGCGTCGAACACAGCGACGGCCCCATCGAGGACTCGAAGGGACCGCTCGACCTCAACTGTGAAGTCCACGTGGCCGGGGGTGTCGATGATATTGATGGTGTGGTTCTTCCACTTGGCGGTGGTGGAGGCGGAGGTGATGGTGATCCCGCGCTCCTGCTCCTGCACCATCCAGTCCATGACCGCAGCGCCATCGTGCACCTCGCCCAGCTTGTAGGTGCGGCCGGTGTAATAAAGGATGCGTTCGGTTGTGGTGGTCTTGCCCGCGTCGATGTGAGCCATGATCCCAATGTTCCGGGTACGGCTGAGCGGGTACTCCCTTATAGCGGAGACCTTTTGTTTGGTCTGAATCGCTTCTTTTTTGTCCATAGTTCTTGTCGTCATCTCATCCCTGCTCAAAATCCATCCCATCCCAAACCCGGACAGCAAAACGGCCGGGGCATTCCCCGGCCGGCTCGGTCACACAACAGGGCTAAGCCCCGGCAACCGTCCGGTAAATGTCATCCAAATTGGTTAGCTCCTTACCACCTGTAGTGAGCGAACGCCTTGTTCGCTTCCGCCATCTTGTGCAGGTCCTCGCGCCGCTTGACCGAGGCGCCGGCACCGTTGGACGCATCCATCAGCTCTCCGGCGAGCCTGAGAGCCATGGTCTTCTCCTTCCGGGCGCGGGAGAAGTTGACCATCCACCTTACCGCCAAAGTGTTGGCGCGGCGTGAGGGCACCTCTACCGGCACCTGGTAGGTGGCTCCTCCCACGCGCCGTGACTTGACCTCCACCAGAGGGCGCACGTTTTCGATGGCCTTGCGGAGAGTCTGCGTGGGGTCTCCACCCGTCTTTTCGGAAACTATCTTGAGGGCGCCGTAGACGATCTTCTCGGCAACCGACTTTTTGCCCCTGAGCATGATGCGGTTGATGATCTGGGTCACGAGCTGATTGTGGTAAACCGGATCTCCCGGAGCTTCCCGCCTGATTGCAGGCCCCTTGCGTGGCATTATTTACCCTTGGCCCCGTAACGGCTGCGGGCTTGCTTTCGGCCTCTCACCCCTGCAGTGTCCAAGGCTCCACGCACAATCTTGTATCGAAATCCGGGAAGGTCTCTCACTCGCCCGCCTCTCACCAGCACGATGGAGTGTTCCTGCAGGTTGTGGCCGATGCCGGGAATGTAGGCGCTGACCTCCACTTGGGAGGTGAGCCTGACCCGGGCAACCTTCCGCAGGGCGGAGTTGGGCTTCTTGGGAGTCTGGGTCTTTACGACCGTGCAGACGCCGCGCCTTTGCGGGCAACCTTTGAGGGCAGGAGTCTTGACCTTGGTCCGCGGGGCCTTCCGGCCGTGCCGGACAAGCTGGTTAATCGTGGGCATACCTTGGCTATCCTTTTTATCAACTGCTTTGGCGGCAAGGGGTCCCAAGCATCCGCCCAGCGGTAGCAAGGGAAGCGAGTTGCCGGTACTTCAATCCGAAGGAAATCGCCCCGAAGAGGCGCCTTTACTGCCCCGCAGCCAGGGTGGCTCCGGGGTGCGTGAAACACCCCGAAGGGCATACACGCACAAGGACATAACGTAACACCCAGTGCATGGCTGGTCAATCGAACGAGTTGACTCACGAAATATGTCCTCCAAACCGCCGGTTCATTGCATCACCAAACAATGACCTCGTGCCTCAACTCCGTTGTGCGTTCGCCGGACGCAGGGGGAAGCCGAAGTGGGGGCGTCCATGGCAGAGCGAAAGGCAGTCAAGAAGGAGCTTGCGAGGAAGTACTCCAGGGGCTTCCAATGTTGAGAAGGGCAGGATCTTGGATCAACTGTGCGAGTTGACCGGGTGGAGTCGCGCTATCTGGCTTGGAATTCGGCATGTAGTCATGCTTACAAACATGCGTTAGCATGTAAGCATGATCAGAACCCAGGTGCAGCTCACTCCAGATCAGGTCGTTCAGTTAAGGCGCATGGCAGCCGCCCACGGCGTTTCGATGGCTGCGGAGATCCGAGCCGCGCTCGACCGCCACCTTCAGGAGAGCGCCGGTGGCTCACCGGCTATAACCCGCGCGATCGAAGCAGTCGGTGGGTTCCACTCAGGCAGAGCCGACGTGTCGGTCAAACACGACGAGCACCTGGCCGAGGCCTTCGATTGAGGACGTTTGTCGACACCTCGGCGCTTTACGCCCTGTTGGACGAGGACGACGCGCAGCATCAATCCGCTGTGAACTGGCTTTCGGCCTCCGGCCGGGATCCGGCCTTGATCCTTTCGACCCACAACTATGTGGTGGTCGAAACGGCGGCTCTGGTGCAAAGACGACTCGGAACCCAGGCCACTCGGGTGCTGTTCGATGCCTTCATCCCGGCCGTCTCAGTCTTCTTCGTGGACGAGTTGCTGCACCGGCAGGCGCTTTCCGCGCATTTGGCTGGCGGCGGCGATGTCTCGTTGGTGGATCGGACGAGCTTCGAACTCATCAGGCAGCTTCAAATAGCTCAGGCGTTCGCCTTCGATTCCCACTTTGAGAGGGAGGGGTTCCGCACGGTTCCCTGACACCCTCCACCGGCGCCGCGAGCCAGACGCGTGGGTGGGGGCCAACAGTGGTCGGGAAGCGGGGGCGCAGCCGGCCAGTCGCCGCGAGCCAGACGCGTAGGTGGGGGGCGAAAGTGGTCGGTAAGCGGAGCGACTCCAGCTCTCGGAGCGCAGCGGCGACCAACTTTCGCCCCCCACCGGGGGCGTCATAGCGAGTTAGAACCCCTCGACCTCGTCCTCTTCCGGGTCGTAGTACTGCGCCCGAGCGGCAGCTTCCGCCTCCTGCTGGGCACGGCGCTCCTCGTCCTGCTTGCGCAGGACGTTGAGCAGGTCGGAGACCTCCTCGGAAGGTGTGACCTTCACCGTGCGGTAGCGGGTCATGCCGGTTCCGGCAGGGATCAGCTTTCCGATGATGACGTTCTCCTTGAGGCCCAGCAGAGCATCCGACTTGCCGCGGATGGCGGCCTCCGTCAGCACCCTGGTGGTCTCCTGGAAGGAGGCCGCCGACAGCCAGCTCTCCGTTGCCAGTGAGCTCTTGGTGATTCCCATCAGGATCGGCCGGGCCGTTGCGGGCTCGCCGCCCTTGGCGATCACGTCCTCGTTGATCGACTGGAACAGCTTGCGCTCCACCAGGTCCTGCGGCAGGAGCTCGGTATCGCCGGGCTCGATGACGCTAACCTTGCGAAGCATCTGGCGGACTATGAGCTCGATGTGCTTGTCGTGGATCGGCACACCCTGGCTCTTGTACACCTGCTGCACCTCGTTGACCAGGTACATCTGGACCGCTCGGATTCCGGCCACCTCCAGAATGTCGTCCGGGTCGATCGAACCCTCGGTGATCTGATCACCGGGCTCGACGATGTCCCCTTCGTCGACCTGCAGGCGGTGACGGCGTGAAACCGGGTACTGCTCCTCCCGGCCATCCTCACCGAACACCTTGACGACCCGCTTGACCTCCTCGTCGTGGATCTCGACCCGTCCGGCGATCTTGGCGACCGTCGCACGACCCTTCGGGGTACGGGCCTCGAAGAGCTCGACCACACGAGGCAGGCCGTGGGTGATGTCCTCACCGGCGACCCCTCCGGTGTGGAAGGTGCGCATGGTCAGCTGGGTCCCCGGCTCGCCGATGGACTGGGCGGCGATGATGCCCACCGCCTCACCGATGTCGACC
>JBBDRH010000088.1:0-1661 GCA_040905645.1 Actinomycetota bacterium | reverse complement strand
GAGGACGCTGAGCGCAGCGTCCCCACGGCTTCGAAGCCGTGGCCCCATTGCGGCGAGGCGGTCCCAAACGGAGTGGGCGGCAGTCGCCAGTCCCCACGGCCGAACAGCTGTGGCCCCAATGCCGCCCGATCGGCTTTGAGCTCGTCCTCCACCACGGTCGGCTGATCGCTTTTCCTTTGTAACTGACTAACTCGCCCTAATTTGACGGTCGGGTTAGCCTTTATCCATGCCAGCCCCCGCCACCATCGCAGAGCTTCGCTCGGCCGGGTATCCGGACCGCACCGTCAAGCAGGAGCTGAGTGCCAACCTCGCCAAGCGGCTTGCCGCACGACAGCCGATGTTCGAGAAGATCATCGGGTTCGGCGACTCCGTGCTACCGGCGCTGGAGCGAGGCATCCTCGCCTGCCACGACATCATCCTGCTCGGCGAGCGTGGCCAGGCCAAGACAAGACTGATCCGCAAGCTCGTGGACCTCCTCGACGAGTCGATCCCCGTCATAGCCGGGTGCGAGATCAACGATCACCCTTACCACCCGATCTGCGCCGCCTGCCGGGCCGCGGTCGCCGAGCAGGGCGATCTCACCCCCATAACCTGGATCGGCAGAGAGACCAGATTCTCGGAGAAGCTCGCGACCCCGGACACGTCGGTGGCCGACCTGATCGGCGATGTCGACCCGATCCGCGTCGCCGAGGGCAGGTATCTGTCCGACGAGCTCACGATCCACTACGGCCTGATCCCCCGGACGAACCGCGGCATCCTCTCGATCAACGAGCTGCCCGACCTGCCCGAGAGGATCCAGGTCTCCCTGCTCAACATCCTCGAAGAACGCGACGTTCAGATCAGGGGATTCAAGGTGAGACTGCCCCTGGACCTGCTCCTGGTGGCCAGCGCCAACCCGGAGGACTACACCCACCGGGGCAGGATCATCTCGCCCCTCAAGGACCGGTTCGGCTCTCAGGTGCGCACCCACTACCCGGAGGTTCCCGAGGACGAGATCCTCATCATGGATCAGGAGGCGAAGACCCCCAGCGTGGATGTCCCCGTCCACGTGCCCGAGTTCTTGAAGGAGATCCTCGCCGAGTACACCGCCCAGTTGCGCCGCTCCCCCAAGATCAATCAGCACAGCGGCGTATCGGTCCGCTACTCGATCGGCAACCTCGAGACTTTGATGGCGTCGGCAGTCCGCAGGGCGGTGCTCTCCTCCGAGCAGGTCGCGGTGGCGAGGCCCGTGGATCTGTGGGCCCTCATGGAAACCTCCATGGGCCGGATCGAGTTCGACACCATGGAGGAGGGCCGGGAGCCGCGCATCCTTCTGGGTGCGATGAAGGCGGCGATCGCCGATGTCTTCAGGCGGCGGCTCGGCGGCTTCAACTTCGGCCCCTGGGTCGAGCAGTTCGACGAGGGCCTGGAGGTGACCAGCTCCGACACCCAGCCGGCTACCGAGTTCCTCGACCAGTTCGGCACTATCCCGGGCCTGACCGCTCTGCTTTCTAAGCTCGATATCGCCCAGGAGAGCCCCGCCCAGGCCGCGGCCGCTATCGAGTTTGCCCTCGAAGGGCTCCACCTGACCAGGCGGGTCAACAAGTACGCCGGCGGCCGCGGCTCCTGGCGCTTCGGCAGCTAAGGCAAGGCAGAGGCGATGCGCTCGAGGTTCTCACGCT
>JBBDRH010000087.1:0-1664 GCA_040905645.1 Actinomycetota bacterium | reverse complement strand
AGCGCGTTGTCGCGGAGGGTGTCGAAAACCTGGAAGTGCTCGACGCACTCCGCCAGGGTGCGTGCGACTTTGGGCAAGGATACTTCTTCGCACGCCCGCTCCCCGAGCCGGAGTTTCGAGCGTGGCTAGTTGAAAATAATTTTCAGATCGCGCAAGGAAAACATCCCCTCGCTACCGACCGACATACCGACAGACACCGCGTTCTCGCGGCCACAGGTTAGCCCGAGAGCCGCGACAACCGCTACATCTTCCCCGGCAACCGGCGCAACCGCCCGCTGAGCAACATGTCGATGCTCAAGTGCCTGCCGGCCATCCGCAGCTACACCGATGAGACGGTCCACAACTTCCGCTCCAGTTTCCGGGGACTGGGCGGCGCAGCAGAGTGATTAAACACCTCAAGTCGTCCTACCCCGCACCAGGTCGAAACGATCACCGGCCAATGTTCGCCGGCGGCTTCCCCGCCTTCCCGCCGTCGCCGAAGCGAACCCCAACCGAGGTCTGACCGGTAGAGGGACTGGGCCGAGGAGGCGCCAAACGGTTTCAAGCCCCGGATCGCCTGCTCTGCCGGTCTGGCCATGTAGTGCATTCAGGTGCTATTCGTGAGATCGCTCCAGACGCGGTTCGCGCCGCCGAGCCCCAAGCACCCGCCTTCTCCCGTGCTTTTTCTTTCCGTCGCCCCCAGCCGCCTTGTACGGGAGAGGGACGCGCTTGTTTTCCAAAAGGTTGACGGACCTGGTGCCGACGGTTTCGATGGTCGAGTGCCCACTACGGAAAGACGGTCCAACGGGATGCTTCCATGATTGATTCAGATGCGAGCCTGAGCAGGCACGCCAACCACCTTTGGCTCGCGGGAGGAGGCGAGATGGGCGCCGCGGTGCGTGCCTTCCATTGGCAGAACACCCCCATTGGTCCCGTCGAAGGATGGCCTCAGTGCTTGAAGACGGCCGTCGCCATCCTCCTTCGGTCCCCTGTGGCGATGGTCCTCCTATGGGGGGAGGACGGCGTCATGATCTACAATGACGCCTACAGGGTATTTGCCGCATCAAGGCATCCCGCGGCGCTGGGGATGAAGGTCCGCGAGGCGTGGCCCGAGGTTGCGGACTTCAATGACAACGTCATGACAACGTGTCTCGGTGGAGGAACGCTCTCTTACAAAGACCAGGAACTTGTCCTGTACCGCAGGGGCAATCCGGAGCGGGTCTGGATGGATCTCGACTATTCTCCGGTGCTGGACGAGGCAGGGGAGCCTGCCGGCGTGATCGCTCTGGTCGTCGAGACCACGCAGCGCGTGCTGGCGGACCAGCGCGTGCAGACGGAGCGTGAGCGGCTTCTGCAGTTGTTCGATCAGGCCCCCGGGTTCATGGCGATGCTGGCCGGGCGAGACCATATTTTCCAGATGGCCAATCCAACTTACATGCAGTTGGTCGGCCATAGGGCGATCCTGGGTAAGGCGGTGAGGGACGCTCTTCCCGAGATTGCCGGACAGGGGTTCTTCGAGCTGCTGGACCGGGTATTTGAAACTGGGGAGGTTTTTACCGGCAATGCGCTTAAAGTGGCGCTTCAGCGAAATCCTGATGGTCCCGTGGAGGAACGTCATGTCGATTTCGTCTACCAGCCGATCAGGGATGGCACTGGCGAGGTCACCGGCATCTTCGTCGAAGGAT
>JBBDRH010000086.1:0-1666 GCA_040905645.1 Actinomycetota bacterium | reverse complement strand
CCCGAAGGGCTCATTGAACGCTCTCTTGCCCTGGGTGACCCGCTCGGTGCCGTAACTGCCCCCCAGCCCCTCTACCACTACGTACCCGTCACGGCCAAACAACTCGAAGGAGAACAGATTCCTCCACTGCGTCCAGCTGACATGAAGGGAGGCGATCTGTCCCCGCTCAGTGCTGAGCAAGGCAAAGACGTTGTCCTCCAGGGGGGCGATGGGCCAGAAGCTAGTGGACAGTAATCCGAAAACCGTTGCGAAATCGCCCAAGAACCAGCGGCAGAGGTCCAGGACGTGAAGGCCCTGATCCATGAGCTCACCGCCGCCGCTGATTTCGGCTTGGCTGCGCCATTCAGCCTCGTAACCCGGCCGGCCGCCGATGCCATGACGGCACCGAATATACATGAGATCGCCGATGAGGCCCTCGCTTACCCAGTGACGGGCTTGACGCAGGCCGGGATGATGGCGGTAATTGAAGCCGCACTTCACCGTCGCTCCGCCTCGGTCAGCGACCGATAGCACCGCCTTGGCCTCCTCCAGGCTGTGGGCCAGCGGCTTTTCGCAGAGCACGTGCTTCCCTAGCTTCAAAGCAGCGGTGGCTATCTCGGCGTGGAGATGCGGCGGGGTGCAAACCAGCACCGCCTCCACCTCGGGGTTGTCGACCACCTCTTGCCACCGATCCGTGGCCCGGCATCCGAACTGCCCCGCCAACCGCTCTGCCGCCGACAGGTCGATGTCCGCCACAGCTATGAGCCGATCACCGTCGCCATGACTTAGAGCCCGAGCGCGGCGCCATCCCTGGAGCCCGGCTCCCACAAGACTCACGTTCATTCCTTGTTTCATCCGCTCATCCGTCTTTCACGGTGGGCCTAGCGGCTGAACCGAAACGTTCCCTGAATAAGACTCTTATGGACTTGAGGCCCTGGTTCCAGCTACCCAACTTACTCTCTTCGCCGGCCCTGCCCCGGTATGTCTGGGGCACCTCCAGCACCTTGAGCCCGGCACGCAGCACCCGCGCGATCATGAGCGGTTCGTAGTTCCAGCCATCCTCAGACCAGAGGTAGGCTCGGTCGAGAACGTTCTTCCAAAACGCGTTGTAGCCGGAACACAGATCGGTAAACCTGGTTCCGTAGAGGAGGTTGCAGGTATTGGCAATGACGAAGTTCCCCAGCAGCCGGTGAGGCGGCTTCTTCTTCCACCCTGTAGCGAATCGAGAACCCTTGACGAAGTCGTATCCCTCGAGGAGAGGCTCAATGAACCTCGGCATGTCCTCGGGATCGGTCTCGCCGTCGGCATCCAGAGTGACGATGATCTCGCCGGTTGCCTGCTCGACGCCGTAGCGAAGGGCAACGCCCTTGCCGCGGCCCTCCTGGTAGAGAACCCGGATGTCCGGCCTCAGTTCCTTGGCCAACTCCACGGTACCGTCGGTGGAATGTCCGTCCACCAGAAGCACTTCGTCTACCTGAGAAGGGATTTGGGGCAGTACGAGCGAGAGGTTCGGCGCCTCGTTCAGGGTGCAGATCAAGGCCGTGACCGTCGGCCACTGCAGATTCTTCTCGCCGGCCAGCCGTGATTCAGGCGTAGAATCCCCGGACGGCGCGTCGGGGAGTGGAAGCTTCTCTTTGCTAGCCCTTTCAATAGACATCAGTCAACACTCGTTTCCTCAAGGCGTGAT
>JBBDRH010000085.1:0-1671 GCA_040905645.1 Actinomycetota bacterium | reverse complement strand
TTCGGCCGAACGCCCACCGGCGGCTGAAGACCCAGACCAGCCGACGGACCGTCCCGCTCTGGCCCCAGCTCCGAGACATCCTCCAGGAGTGGATGTACGGGGGCGACACCCCAAGGACCTCGGGCCTGCTCTTCCCTTCCCCGGACGGCGGCATGGTGGGAAGTCTGCGGAAGCGGCTCGATCGGATCGGCGCGATGTGTGGCCTCGAGGGGGGTGAGGTCCGCACCCGTGCGTTCCGACACACCTACTGTTCGGCGCGGCTCCAGACCGTCCAGCGGATCTTACGGCCGGGAGGCGACCCCTCGGAGGAGCGGGACTGGGAGCATGTGGAGGTGTCGAAGTTCCAGGTCCAGAAGGAAATGGGTCACGGAGGGGCGCGCCTGGTCGACCGGATCTACGGGCACGCGCCAAGGCTGCCCTACCGGGCTGACGTGGTGGAGTACCGGGTGGGGCAGCATGCGGAGACGCTGGCAAGTCGGCTAGCCGGCCTTCACTTCGTTGGAGGGGCCTAGGACTTGGAGCAGTCACAGCCGAACCGCCTGCGCCAGTGTGGCCACCAGCGAGGGCGTGGAACGAGCGGCTGAACCAGATTCGGAGCCGGCTCCAAGGATAGCCGCGCGAACCCCGGGTTGACCCAGAAGCGGGGGACTCGCCTGGCCCTCGATGCTCCGAGCACCTAAGCTGGGGTGGCTCTTCCGGATCAGGCTCCGCGCGCCGAAGCGAAACGCGCGGGGCAATCATAGGAGCGGTCTTTCGCGACGGCGCCTGCGAACAAAGTTTGCATGCGCCTCCTTGCCATCAGCCACGGATTTTGCTCGTGCGAGTCGCCTGATGTCCACTCGGGAATATTTCCTTCGTGACCAATCCCGAACGCTCTTCCCCTTAGAGACGTCCCGGACCTTGGTCACGCATTTCGAGCAGGAACTGCAGTCCTTCATCGCGCATCAGGTCTTGGATCCGCAGGGCGGCGCAGCATTCCTACCGCAACAGCGGTGCTACGCCGCCAAGCACGGATTCTTCCTTCGCCGGACTGTGAAGCTGGACCCCGTCGCCGAGTACTACTTGTATGACGTAGTCTACCGCAATCGGAGGGACTTCTACCCCGACAACCGCCCCACCCGCATAAGTTACGGTTACCGATTCGTGGGCGATGCGCCGGAGTCACCAAATCGAGCGTACGCGCGATTTCGGCAAGACTCCTGGGTGGGGGGATTCCAATACCGTCACAGCATAAGGACGGATATCGCCTCCTACTTCAATTCAGTCTACCACCACGATTTAGTTAGCTGCGTTCGCGCGGTTGGTTGGCCGGAGGCGGATGTGAACGGCCTCGGACGGTTCCTCCGTGAGATCAACTCAGGGCGATCCATAGACTGCTTACCTCAGGGCATTCATCCCTCGAAAGTTCTCGGCTCCGAGTTTCTTCGATTCCTTGACGACTCGCACCAACTCAAGAGTGAACTAATCCTCCGCTTTCAGGATGACATTCACCTCTTCGATCAGGACATGGGACGCCTCCAGACCGATTTGTTGACCCTACAGGCGCTCTTAGGGGAGCGAGGGCTGTCGCTCAACACTGCTAAGACACATGTGGATGGTCACGAGGGCGGGGGCATTGAAGACGAGGTCGACCAGATCCGCCGCGACTTGCTCCAGAAACGGGGGGAGGTC
>JBBDRH010000084.1:0-1689 GCA_040905645.1 Actinomycetota bacterium | reverse complement strand
GAGTAGGTCGCTTGCACTGGGAAGCGGAAGATCGGAAGGCCGGCTTGCTGGAAGGCTCTGTCCAGGAAAGCATCTCGCGACTGTCGCTTGGGTTCGGAGTGGGACTTGTCGTCGAGTTCGATGACCGCGACAAGGCGAAAGTCTTGTGGTGAGCAGAGGACAAAATCGACGTGTTTGCTGCTCACCTTGTTAAATGCTGCTTGCCGGCCCGCCGCCGGTACAGCGGGCTGGAGGAGATCGCCTACGCGAACTTTACCGAAGACACGGAGGTTTTCGGCGAGCGCGAGCTCCAGAACCCCGAGAAAGGAGCGTTCGGCGTCCGTGAAGAGAGCGCTGTGGACCGTGTAGGAGTAGGAATCTTGATCACTGGCGCCCTTCTGCCCGTTCGTCTTCCGCTGGCGACCCTTCCAAGTGAGTGCGCTGACAATTATCAGAAATAGAACCATTACCGCAAGAAACAGCAAAGACTGTATCATAACGGAGTATCCTTTGGTTACTTGTTGCACGGAATGAGATTTCGCTCTAGCTATCGGAGGGAGCTCCGTATGACTCTCGGGCTTCGTTACCAACATCTCGCAGCATGGCTGGAGGGCCGCCCTACCGCCGACTCGGAAGCCGAGCTCTCCTTCAGGCAGATCGAGGAGCTGATCGGCCGGGCGCTGCCAGCGTCCGCTCGGCTGCACCAGGCTTGGTGGGCGAACAGCGAAAGCCATTCGCAGGCAAAGACCTGGCTCGAGGCGGGCTGGACCGTGTCCTCATTCGACATGGAATGGGAGCGGGTCGTGTTCGTTCGCGCGAGGCGCGTCGCCGTCCAATCGCACTCCGCGGGTCGGACTGTCAGCACACGCAGCCCACGAACCGGGACCGGAGGCATGGTCCCACTGCGCCGGGTGCCCGCCCCGACACCCACCTGCATCCCACGGGCGGACTCGGCAGCCGCATCCCCCGTGGTGCTGGTCGCTTGCGCCGGCACGAAGGTGCCCCGCCCGGCGCCGGCCAAGGACCTCTACGTCTCGGCTCTCTTCCTCAAGTCGCGCTCCTATGCCGAGCGAGTGGGCTACAGGTGGTACATACTTTCGGCCAAGCACGGCTTGCTGGGGCCCGAGGAGTTGGTGGCGCCCTACGACGTTACGTTGAAGGACCTGCCCAGGGCCGAGAGGCGCGCCTGGGCAGAGCGGGTGTTCGAGCGACTGCGGGACGAGCTTCACAGTGGGGATCACGTGATGTTCCTGGCGGGTTCGACCTATCGGCAGGATCTGTCTGGTCTGTTGGCCAATGAGGGGTACGCGTTCAAAGCTCCGTTGGAGGGCCTACGCATAGGCGAGCAGCTCCAGTGGCTGACACGGGAGTTGTCGTGACCGCCGTTGCTGACCTGGAGCGCTTCTACCATCTGCTTTTCGAGCTGGAGCGCAGGGTGGGTGGCAAGCGAACCCTCGGCGAGTGCCACGGCCGAATGCGCTGGCCGGCGCGAGGTGTGTACTTCTTCTTCGAGCCGGAGGAGCGGCGCTCCTCGTACGGGACCATGCGAGTGGTGAGGGTGGGCACCCATGCGCTCACGCCTGGTTCCAGCTCGACGTTGTGGGGCCGGCTTCGCCAGCATCGCGGGCGCGGCAGTGGTAGCGGAAACCACCGAGGATCGATCTTCCGCCTGCACTTGGGCGCCGCCTTGCAGGCGCAGTCCCCGGAGGC
>JBBDRH010000083.1:0-10250 GCA_040905645.1 Actinomycetota bacterium | reverse complement strand
CTCGAACCCGGAACCTTGGGATTAAGAGTCCCCTGCTCTGCCAATTGAGCTAGCAGCCCACAACATTTTATCCGCGCAGAGGGGACTCCAAGCGCAGAGTTGTCGTACCGACGCTCTAACGTAGGTCCCATGCACGAGTCACGCTCGCCCAAATCTCTCCGGAAACTGGCGCCCCTGGTCGTTTTGATCCTGGCGTCCGCAGGGTGCGCGGCCTCCTCGGAGGTGCTTCCGCGAACCGCCCCGCCAACGGTGCAGGCTCCTGAGGGAGTGCCGGAGGCTGCCGAGCAGGGAGTCGTCGAAAGAGTCGTCGACGGGGACACGATCTGGGTGACTACCGGGCCCTCGCACGCGCGGGAAAAGATCCGCATCCTGGAGATCGACGCTCCGGAGATCAACCCGCCGAGCGGAGAAGCTGAGTGCGGGGGTATCGAAGCTATGGCTTTCGCCCGGCAGGAGCTCGAGGTTGGAAGTGCCGTGCACCTGTTGGCCGACAGGGAGGACCAAGACCAGTACGGCCGATATCTGCGCTATGTCTGGGATGAAGAAGGTGAGTTCTACAACGAGAAGGCCGTGAGGCTGGGACACGCCAGGGCGGTGCTCTTTCGTCCGAACGACCTCTACATCGCCCGCATGAGGGCTGCCGAATCGGAGGCACGGCTGGCGCAGCGGGGTATTTGGGCCCCGTCGTGCCTTCCCCGGAGATACGCTATTGACGAGTTCAGGCAGGTGGGTGCAGGGTAATGCTCTCGGGCTGAAATCGGAGATCGCTGCGATGCGGAAGTACCCGGCTCAACGTGGTGCGTGCCTGAGCTGCCTGCTGGTCATGTTGTTGTTGGTGGGCGCTTGCTCGAACGAGCCCCCCAGCACAAGCGAGTCGCCCGCCAAGAAGTCCTCGGCCTCCGAGGCAGACTCCTTTCCCACCGCTCTGTCAGAGGAAGCGTCGGACTCGGGCCGAACCGCAACCAGCGTGGAGCTGCAGGCGGAGATGACGGTCGACGCCGCCGAGGCGCCCAGCGGTTTCCGCTACAACACCGTGATCGTTTCGGACGGACTCGGAAGCTTCCGGGTGGCGACGCCGCTCGAGTACTCAGCGCCGTGGCGGTTCGGCACACCTACCGACCAAATTCTCGCCGAGAGCACCTCTCGAGATCCGGCGTGGGCGAAGTTCTGGGGACCGGCGCTGACTGACGATGAGAACCCACGCGCAGTATTTCTGGACCTGGGCAACGACTCGGACGTAATCGCACTGCTGATCACACTGACCCCCGCTCCCGGTCCGGAAGGCGAGCAGATGGCCCGATTCTACTCAAAAGCTTACGCCGAACTGGGGACGGTAGCCGAAGCGCACCGAGTTCGAGTAAACGGCGGCGAAGGCGCCTACGTCGAGTACACGGTTCCCTCGAGAATCGTCGGAGGAGGAAAGGATCGGGTTCAGATGCAGGTGCTGATACCCGATCTGCCCAACGATGTCCTGTGGGGCGTGACCTGCGATGCCCCGCCAGAATTCGTGAACGACGTAAAGCCGCTCTGTGCGGAAATTGCCACGACGTTCCAGCCACTTCCCGCGATTAAGGACTAACGGCCGGGGCGAACTGACAAAATTTCGGGTGACCGACGGGATTTGAACCCGCGACATCCCGGACCACAACCGGGTGCTCTACCAACTGAGCTACGGCCACCATTGGACTGATTACAGTCATTCAGATGGTAGCACCGCATTCCGTGCCGGCCGTCCGGTACCCTTCGAAGACATGCGAAAGTCGGCTGAGGTGGTAGTGGTGGGCGGGGGCATCATCGGGTGTTCGATCGCCTCCGAGCTGGCCGGGCGGGGAGTTGAGGTCGTCCTGCTCGAGCGGGCGGAGATTGCTCATGGAGCGTCAGGCCGGAACCACGGCCTCGTCTACTACCCCCAGAACCTGCTAACCGATCCGCTGTACAAGGAGTCGTATCGGATCTACCGGGAGATGGCCGCAGCGACCGAGCTGGACTTCGGGATGGACGAACACTCCATCGGCCTGGTGGTTCTGGCGGGTAGCGACGAAGAGTGGGCCCTGGCCGAGGCGGAGGCGGAGGTGTGCCGGTTGGGTGGGGTACCGGTCGAGCGTTGGGATCAGAGCCAGCTCCGGTCGGCGGAGCCTGACGTTAACGACGACTTCCTCGGTGCCTGGTTCATAGACGATGGCTACCGGGTGGATCCGCAGGCTCTGACCCTGGCCTTTGCGCTCCAGGCAAGAAGCCGCGGCGCAGATGTGGTGACCCATGTCGACGCCAAGCAGATCGTCGTCCGGGACGGCGCCGTCAAAGGCGTGATCACGGACGAGGGCCCCATCGAGGCGCGGGTGGTGGTCATCGCCGCGGGACCTTGGGCTCCCAAGCTGGCGAGAACGGCCGGCGTCGAGCTACCGATCACCGGAGCTCGAGGCTGGCTCCTGCTCACGAGGCCCCCGCGCCCGGTTTGTAATCACCTTGTGGAATCGGCCGGGTGGCACCTGATATCGGGCGATCCCGGTCCGCCAGACGTAACGGTCGGCGGCTACGGCGAGGGCGAGGCAACGCCGACGGACATCGGCTTGCTGTTACAACCCAACGCCAACGGCTACCTGCTGATGGGCGGTTCGAGAATCGCTTCGATCCGAGAAGACCCCGAGGGGCCCGAGGTCGCGCGACAGATCGCTCGGCTGGCTGTTGTGGCGATTCCGGCATTGGCAGATGTGCCGATCAGGGAGGTCTGGTCGGGCGTGAGGCCGATGAGCCGAGACGGCCTGCCGCTGATCGGCTGGGCGGAAGAAGTCGAGGGCCTGTTCATCGCAGGGGGCCATGGCGGTCAGGGAGTGATGCTCGGCGCCGGCTCCGGCCGCCTGGCGGCCCAGATGATCACGAAGGAAGATACGTTTACGGACCCAGGGGTGTTTGCGGTGGATCGGGGAAGTGCTCCGAGCTAGGCGGGCGGCGAGGGGGGTGTCGCGCAGGGGCCGCTGCCGCCTATGTGCGCCTTATCGGTATTGTGATTGACGAAGACCTCTAGGTAAAAACCATCACCGGTCGCAAAACTTGAAACAACCCCTGGCGTTTTGTTGTCTTCGACGATTTCTAGTCCTTCCTCAAGCCAAACCTTTTCGGCAGCGTCAACTAGCCGATCGGGATCTTCACTAAGGAGTTCAAGAGAAAGGTAGTGGCCGTAGATCGAGTGAAAGCGGTTTGGACTAGGTGAGCCGTCATCGTTCATGCATCGTTGATCCCGCTCGAATTCGCCAACTGGCAAAGGCCGCGCCTTCAGTCCTGCCTTGACAGCTTCGTCGACAAGCTCGACCAAGCGAGAACGAGCTTCTGAATATCCGAGTACTTTGGCCTTTGAATTCGGCAATGCGCATGACGAAAACAGCAGCATACCTGCCAACGCAACATGCGACAGCTTAAAAACGCAGCTAGTCCGTGCCACCAGCAGCAACCTCATCAGCATGTCCGCTTGTTATTCGGGCCAAGTTAAGCAGACCGGTGGAGCGCATTCGGTAGTATGCGTCCGCCGCGTGTCCCTGTTGCGAATCATCCATAGGTATCCTTACAGCTCCGAAGTTCCGGTTAGTTGGATCATCCCCCAACGCGGCAAACCCAATAGCCCCCTTGATTACATCTGCTTCATTTCGAGCCGCCCAGATTCGGCGAGCAGGGGCTCCTAAATCGCCCGCGTCAGTTCCCCCGGAACCTGGACTAGCAAGAAGCGCCAAGTCCTGAGCATCAATGCCCCTCGTGCCGGCGAACCCTGTTACTGAACTTCCATAACTGTGACCGATAACGGTAATGTGTTGTCGCTCGTAGCGGCCGACTGCGCCAAGCTCCTCCAGCCCTTTGTAGGTCCAGCGTAGTTCTCGAACGAATTCCTTAAGAGCTGCGGCCCCGGCGACCGCTTCCAATGAATCCTGGGCATCTGCAATCGTCTCCGGAGCGTCGTAGCCCAGCCACATAATCGCGGAAGTCTCACTCGAGGCAGCGGGGCCGAGCCGATCATGGATTGTTTTTCTAAGGTTTGCGGCATTGGAGATCGGGCCATCGATGTAATCGAGTCTGCTACCCAGCCCGGGCACAACGATTCCCACATGCTTTGAGGTATCGGGGTTGCCCAGGGCCACAATGGCCTTTCCATCCCCATTTGCAAAATCCGTGTCGAAGTCCAATAAATACACTTGGTCCGATTCCAGGCCGTCATTCCCATCTTCAGCCACCGCCTCAAGCTGGTCCCAAAGTTTCTTGGCCCCGGCATATCGTTTGTTGAGTACGGCGAGTTCTTGATAAAGGCGTTTCGCCTCATTCGCGCTAGTGGGCTTGACTCGACCTTTCACAGGAGGATTGCCCAGCAAGCGTTCGAGCTCCGACATCACCCCGTCTCGCTGACGGCTTGTCTCGGCGAGCTCTTTTTGGAGGGCGATCCGATTCGCTTTGTCGCGAGCAGCTGAATCGAGGGCGGGCTGGATGGCGTCAGACTGCCTTGTCGGACCCCTCCCGCTTTTGGAAGCAGATCCCGGATTAACGGCGTCGGGGCCCTTCCAAGAACCAGGAGGGGCAACGACGGCCGGCCCCACTCCCACCTTGGAGGGAGGGCCAAGGTCTACGTTGGATCCAAATACTGCTGCCGGTGCCTTTAGACCGTCGTCCATTCCGGTGGGCCTCCCTGGTCCACCAGATCCGCCCTGTCCGCCCGGTCCGCGGGAGCTCGCCGGTCCGTTGGAACTGCCGGGAGCCAGCCGTGAAGAGCCCGAGGACTGTTCCTGGACCTGCATCATCTGGATCAGTTCGGTGATGTCGCTGAAGTCCTGGAAGAGCATCTCGGGGTCGATGTACTTCCCGTCCTGCTTCGCCCCGAAATGCAGCGCCGGCGCCCCCTCTCCGGGGTGACCTTCGCCGCTCTTGCCGATCACATCGCCCTGGGCGACTCTCTGGCCATTGACGACATCCGTACTGCTCAGATACGAGTACGTCGTCTCCAAGCCCTTTTCGTGGGAGATGGTGATGAAAAGGCCCTCGCCGCCCACCGGGCCAACGAACGTGACCTCGCCGGCACCCGAAGCCTTCACCGGCGTTTCCGAGGGGACGCCGAAATCTACGCCGCGATGGCTGCCTGGACCGAAGGAGTTCTTGAGCATCTTGAATGGCTTGGTGATCTCACCATCGACCGGAGGGATGAACGCTTTGCCCGACTGGGGCGCCGCAATGGCGATGGCCGGAAATAGGAAGGTGATTGCGACGCATATCGCAGCGCACCGGCTTCCTCGCACCCCTGACCTCCATCGTCGGAAAGCGAAGGGAAGTGATCGGGGAAGCGATGGGGAAATGACGGAAAAACGGCGGGAAAGTGATCGGGGAAGCGCTTGGGGAAATGTCGGGCAGTGGGAAAGTGATCGGGGAAGTGTGGGAAACCTGTGGGAAAGCGCGGAAACGCTTAGGAGAATATCAACGGTCAGCTGGAAGTAAAGAGGCTATTTCGAGGTCTGGGAAAAAATGTTTCGCGGACTTGGCGCGCCTACTCGTTGCGCTCCAGGAGAACGCTCATTCCGTCGCTCAACTGCGACATCCGGCCTAGGAACAGGCTCCCCTTGGCCATCAGGTGGACCCGGTCGGCGTCGCCGGTCGTCAGGCGCCGGAGGGCGTGCGGCAGATAGCAGATCGCCGAGGCCAGGTGGCCCTGGGTGGGGGAGAAGCCGGGCATGCCCCGCTCGGCGGCGAACGCAGGAATCTGCTCGCGGGTGATGTCGCCCCTGCGGGCGGCCAGTCCGGCGATCATCTTGTAGTTGCGCTCCGGGACGTTCCCTGAGCCCTGCGGCTCGGTGATCTCAGGGTCGTGGAGCTCGGTGGCATAGTCGTCGATGTCCAGCATCGTGAGCCCCACTCTCAGCAGAGGCTCAACCGCCAGGGCCTCCATGATCTGCGGGTTGGATCCGCCAGCGGCGATGCGGTGCCGCCCTACTGCGTCCAGCCGGATCTTCGGCGAGACCCCGTCGTCTGCCTCCACCAGGAAGGCGCAGCCCCCGATGACGTCCTCCATCACCGGCAGGTTCTTGTTCAGGTGCCCCTGGAACTTCATGCCCAGCTTTGGGAGCGATCCGCCTGCAAGCACCGCCACCCGGTTGAAGACCCCCGAGGAGACGAGTGCGGCCGCGAAGACCATCGCCGGGACCGGGGCGGCGCAGAAGTTTTTGATGTCGGCCCCCGACGCCTGCCTGAGGCCGGCTGCGTCGGCGATGGCTTTGGCCATGTTCCCGCCGCCCCGCTGGTAGCGGTCGCCGACGGCCTCCTCGGAGCAGCTGAGCACGTACTCGATGCTGTCCGGATCGATGTCGTTGTCCTCCAAAAGCCGCATCAGCGCCAGAGCCCCGCTGGCCTTGTTGGCCAGGTTCTCCAGCATCACGCTGGCGGCCAGCGACTCGTCCTCCGAGTGCGGGCAGTTGATCCTGCCGATGATCTCGTCCAAAACCGAGTGGAGGTTAAGGGCGCCTCCATCCTCCTCGTCCTCGATGTCGGCTGCGCTCGAAGCCAGGCGGTCGAGGTTGAATCGTTTGGCCATCGGGTGGCTCGCCAGCGCATCGGACGCTTTTTCGACGGCCTCGGCGCCCAGAGCGATGAGATTGAACTCGTCAACCGCCGCCATCAGCCCGAGGAACTCCTCCTCCGGCATGATCTCGCCGTCCGGGCCGAAGCGTGAGGCGCCGTCCAGGCTGAGCAGAGCTCGGGGCCGCTCGGGCAGGTCACGGGGGTGGAGTGCACCCAGGTAGGCCTGGTGCGACGGGTACCCGGTTGCCTTCTCGAAGCTGCGCAGGCTGCTCAGGAACTTGGCCTTGACCTCTTTGTTCTTGGGCAGCTCGCGGCTGGGCTTGGAGCCGTGGCGTGCCAGGCCCGGCGTGTGCGCCAGCACCTGGGCGGCCGCGGAGACTACTGGTGGTTTGGACATGTGAGCCTAGATCGTAGCCGGAGTGAAGACGGTTGGCTTGTGGACCGTGGTCGAAACCGCCTTCAGGGCGGTCTCGAGCAGCAGCCGGCGCCACGCCTTCTCCTCCTCGGGCCTCAGAGTCGGATCCCCAGCGGGGTAGGGAATGCCCCGCGTGGGGACCACCCGCGGAGCGCCCACCCGAAGGGCGATCGGGACGAGATTGACCAGGAGGGCCGTCGGAATCCCGGCTCGCTCCAGCTCTTTGGCAAGCGTTGACCCGCAACGCGTCCCGGTCCCTCAGGTGGCGGTGAGAATGGCGGCCTGCACCCCGGCCTTGTGGAGCTCGGCGGCCCACTCCACGCCGTAGCGGGCGCCGTCGGCCACGGTGGTCCCGTTGCCGGTGGTGACGAAATACTCGCCGTAGAGGCGGCCGATCGCACCCTCCTCCACCAGCTCCCGGGCGACGTCGAGCGGGAGGATGCGGTGGGGGTCGTCGTTGGCGGCTGCGGTCGAGAACCCTCCGTGGATCGATTGGTAGTCATACTTGGCGAGCTCCTGGACATCGGCCAGCGGGTAGCGCAGCCACTTGGTTGCCCGGGCCGACTCGAGCCTGCCCGGGTTGCCGGTCGGGACCAGCCCCCCCTCGGTGAGGATGGCGATGAGGGCTTCCGACGGGTCGTCGATCGGTTGAGCGGGATGGACGATCCCGAAGTCGGGCATCGGAATCTCGGTGGCCTGCCTGTCTCCGCCCAGCCTTGCCAGGGCGAGGTCTACCGCCCGGGTGGCAGCGTCTTTTTCGACGAGGCGGTTGATGCGGGGGGCCGAGCCCACCAACCCGTCGGCCGCGGTCAGCTTCTCGCCCGCAGCGATCTTGGCGATGGCCTCGGCCGCGGTCTGGAGGCTCTTGCCCATCTCCCGGGCGGTCAGGCCCGACGCCACCACCTGCGCCGGAGCGGCCTCGGCCACGCCCGGGTTTTCGGCGTGCATGATCGCCAGGGCGCTCAGGCCGGCGTTGTGGGCAGCCGCCGCCACCCGTCCGCAGGCGATCCCGTATCGCCCGCTGGTGAATGCCGGTCCCGCCACGACCATCTCGGCCCCCGCCTCCTTGATCAATGCGACTATCTCCGCCGCCGCGGTGTCTTTCGACGCTGCATAGTCGTCGCCGCAGAACACCGTCGCGACGATTTGGTGGTCGTCTCCGAGGAGCGAGTCGAGCTTGCGGCCGGGGCCCACCGCAGCCGGGCGGGACTGGGGGCCCACGCCCGCCTGCTCCTCTCCTCCCAGGCCTGCGAAGAACTGGTTGACGTAATGAACGATTTTCACGGCGCCTCCACCGGGTCGGCGCAGGTCAGCCGCCCCCAGCCGACCGGGCTGAGGCCGCTGTAAATGACTGCGGTGGGAACGCGCATCCCGGCAACCGAGTCCGATCCGGTTAGCTCGTAGGTCTCACCGCCGAGCGCCCGCTCGACCGCCTCCAGGTCGATCCTCTCGTCGTAGTTGCCGGTGCTGATCATCGCGGTGGCGGTGGCGGGAGGAGAGACCACCGGGGGGCCGAGGCCGTTGGCCCCGCTCATCTCGGGGAACATGCCTACGCCGACGATTCCCATCGCCTCCAGCGCATCGACCTTCAGAGCGATGTCGGAGTCGGCGTTGCCCCCGCCCTCCTTGCTCACGATCGCCGCATCCCAGCCCATCTGGTAGCACAGCCGGGCGGCGTGAGCCGAGGCGAGCTCCTTGATGGACTGATCGACCGGTTCGGGGGACAGGATGACGCCGGCGAAGCTGAGGTCGATGCCGTCTCGGGCCCGGAGCGCGGCCACCACCGGGCTGTTCTGATGCAGGTACGTCGGGTTCTTGAGGCCGGGATGCCCGTACTGTCCGCTGACCACGGCTCCGTCCTCCAGCTCGTTGGGATCGATAGCGGTGGGCAGCGAACCGGTCATGCTCTTTCCATAGACATAGACGTCCTTGAAGTCACCCTGGGTCTGCAGGTTGACGATGGTGCCCACCCGGGGCAGATCGGGGCCGCCCTTCCCCGAGATTCTCGCCAGCTCATCGGTTCGATCGGGCTCGGCTTGCAGGCCCGCCGATGCGACCAGGGCCGCCAGCCGCAAGGCGCCCTTTCGCAAAGCCTGAGCCACTTCGAGCCAGTGGTCATCCGAGGACGGCTCGAACTCGACCACCAGATTGTGGGTGAGACCGAAGGGCGACAGCTCCGCCGACGGTCCCGACATCTGCACCAGCCCCTGCTGTGCCCTCGGCAGCCAACCGGCGGTAAGCACCGCGACGCCCTTGAGCACATGGGTTTCACCCTCGCCCTGCGGCACGGCCGGGCCGAGCTGGCCGGGGAAAATCCCGCCGCCGCCGGGGCCCTTGGTGCGGGGCTCGACCGCATCGAGGACCTTAACGATGCGAACGCTCTCGCCGGGCCGGGCCCAGGAGAGGCCGACCGAGGCCAGGGCCGGATGCTTGAAGCACTCCTTCGCTTCGGCCTCCGATACCGTAAGCCGCCCGCCGTCCAGCGCGGTCCTATCGCCAAAATCGGTCGACTCCACTTCGTGAATTTGCCGCCTAAGGCCCACAAAATCCCCGTTACCGCTCAAATCCCCTCGCTTTTCATCGAATCTTCACGCAGCGGCGACCATCGCTGCACACTCGTCAACGATTATTACCCGGGAAGCGTGGATTGGATCCACGCAGAAAGGTGGAAGCGCAGATGAAGAAGATCTTCAGCGTCGCATTTGCGGCCCTGTTCCTGATCGGGTCGGCCGCCGCCGTGGCTGTGGCTCAGGAGGCGACCCCGTCCCCCGGGGCAAAGCTCGAGGAGCGAGCGGCAAAGTCGCAGGAGCGAGGGGCAAAGATCCGGGAGGGGCGGGCCGGAGCCAAGGTCAGGCGGGATTTTGTCCTCCTTCACACCGACGGCGTCGGGATGAAGGCAGACGGCACGATCGTCGAGATTCGTACCCAGAAGGGAATCATCACCGCGGTCAGCGCCACATCGATCACTCTCAAGAGCCCCGGCAACTACGAGCAGACGTACAAGATCGATGCGAACACGAAGGTGCGCGAGAAGCGTCAGCCATCGACCGTGGGCGATCTCAAGACCGGCGAGATGGCCAACATCCATGCGGTCAAATCCGGTGCCGACTACGTGGCCAAGCTCATCAACTGCACCGGGGAGCCGGGCCCCAGGCTGAAGGCGCTGCTCGAAAAGCCCTAAGTGGCGCACCGGGCAACCTCCGTGGCGTTTGGCGGCGTGAGGCACCCTCAGGCTTCGTTCTCGGCCCCAGCGTATGGTTCCAGCATGCCCTGGGGCACTGCGGCCTCGCCT
>JBBDRH010000082.1:0-1711 GCA_040905645.1 Actinomycetota bacterium | reverse complement strand
ACCTTGTGGACCCTTCAGGTGGGGGACCGGACCGTCGAGGACGCATTGTTCTCCTTCGAGGAGCCGCCCCCCGCCTGCCCCGACCTGAGTGGGCTGATCGGGATGTACTGGTCGAAGATGGACGCCGTCTTCGAAGAGGACGAGGAAGCTTTCGCCCACGCCCGCGACCCGGACCACCGCATCGAAACGCTGCGCTCCTCACGAAACGTACGGGTAGTTTCGGAGGGCCAGGTACTGGCGGAAACCAACCGGCCGGTGATGCTACTCGAGTCCAACCTGCCTCCCCGGTTCTACATCCCCAAGCTGGACTGCCGGCTCGATGTCCTTATTCCCAGTCCGACCGTGAGCACGTGCCCCTACAAAGGCCATGCAACTCAGTACTGGTCGGCAGGCGAGGTGGCCGACCTGGCCTGGTGTTACCCGGCTCCCTTTCTGGAGTGCGCCTCTATCGCCAATCTCATTGCCTTTTTCCAGGAGCGCGTGGAGGTCTACGTAGACGGAGTGCTAATGCAGAAGGCGGTCACGCCGTGGTCTCGAGCCTCTCAGGATTTGTGGAAAGACCGGCCTAGGGGCGACGGGACGGAATCTGATGACCAGGCCATCGGGAGCCGGGTCATCCGATGAATTCGTAGTCAACCCCTAGAGAGCTATAGGTGCGTTCGGCCCTTCGGTCCCGGGTCAGCAATGTGCGACCACTGTTCAGGGCCGCCTGGCCGACCAGACCGTCGTAAACGGCGCCCCCGACAATCGACAATTCGGCCATCTTGCCGAGCAGCCCGTCGAGGGCACTCGGATTCAGCCAGCATGGGTCGGGGAATGCCCGGCTTATGACTTCGGCCGCCTGGGGGCCGGTCAGGCGTAGTGGGGGAGGCATGCGGGTTAAGACCGCATAGGTCTCGAATACGGCATGTCCGGCGAGGGCCGGCCTGGTCTGGAGAACTCTTGCCCTGCTGAAGGGGTGTCCTTCGTGGTTGGGATCCAAGGCGGCAATGGCGACGCTGGTGTCGCAGGCCCAACGCTGCTCAGCCATTAACGACCGAGCTGGTCGCGCACGGCTCGAACGTCCTCGTCCGACAGCCGCGGGCCGGACACGTACCCGAGAATTGGAAGGCCGTCGGCGTCATCGATAGAACGTTCGGGCGGAGCAAGAGGCTCCAGCCGCAGGCCGGTGCCGTCGGCCATGAGCTCCAGCTCCGTGTCTGGTCCGATTCCCAGCGCCACCCGAAGGCTTTTGGGAATCACGAGGCGGCCAAGACGATCGATAGTTACCCGCACGGCACTAATTTACCATCAAGCATCCAATTTGGTTGTACGTTTCCAGGAAACTCACGCTGGAAGCTCAAGCTCCGCGCCACGATGAGCCTCCACCGAACCGGCCTATAAATTAAGGCGTCGGCCTAGCAGCCGATATTGACGAGCAGCGCGTTGTTGGTGGAGGAGTGGGGCCGGCTACGTTGACCGAGCGAGCTGGATACCGCCGACTCGCTGGGGAAGTTCGTCGGTGGAAGCGAGCGAAAAAATGATCGCAGCCCGCTTATGAAAGCCCGGGATTCCGCGATGGCCATTGTGACGCTTCATCTCCGCGTCCAGACATGTTCCACAGAGCTCCAAACGGTACCGTACCTTGTCAAGCTGGTAGAGGACTTCTTTGCCGGACTGGTCCGGAATAGCCCTTCCGCATGCGTCACAAAGAATCAGTGTGGCGTGTCCT
>JBBDRH010000081.1:0-1719 GCA_040905645.1 Actinomycetota bacterium | reverse complement strand
CGAGGTCCGCCAGCAGAAAGATCGTTGCCACCCCATCGCCGCCCAAGGGTTGGTCCAGGCACAAAAACTGCCCCTTTTCCCTCAGCTCTCCTTTGGTTATAGGGTCGAACCCGTTGACAAATGCGTAAGCGCCGGGGTCGAGATCTTCGATCGAGTGAGCCAGCACGCCCACCTGGGAGATCTGCCTTCCCCAGTCGCAATCGAGCTTGTAGCAGGCGTGGTCGATAACCCCGGCCAGCTCCTCGATCCGGATCGAGTACGTCCGGTCGAAGACCCGTTTGGAGCCGCGGCGGCGGATCACCTTCTCGATGCTGTCCGCGGAGAGGAACTCGGGCGGAGGCTGGTTCACCACGAACGGGTCCTGGTGCCAGAGCTGGGCTTCGTCGATGCCCGATATGCCGGCAAGGCCGTGGGCCTGAACGATCTCGTCGTACTCTTTCTCCCAGTGCGACAGCCTGGCGCTGGGATGATCGGTGAGCTCCGCAGGTCCGGCCGGCATCTGCGCCGAGCTGCCTTCTGTGCCCGTCCCAATCGGCACGATGCATATGGCCATCTCCTTGTGGCCGTCGACCCCGATCAGCCGGTTGAGCTCGCTATCGTCGAAGCCGAGGACGACCTCGGAGCTGTGGCCCCCCGAGGCGCTCAGCGCCAGGAGGTTGGCCAGGATCATCCCAGAGTCCCAGAACAGGTGCCGGTAGCCGCGCTGGCGGTACTTCCAGGTGGTCCGCCAGGGGATGCCGGTCAGGAGGATGGATACCGGCGCCTCGGCGACACTGTCCCGGCCCCCGGAGGCCCTCAGAACATGGGGCCTGGGGTCCCCGGACCTGAGCTGCCTCAGCGCATCGTCCAGGGGGCGGTAGTGATAGAGGCCGGCCTCCAACCCCTCGATGCCGGCGCAGGCGACGTAAACCTCGATGGGGTACAGGGCGCCGGCGCAGGCATAGGTGCGGAAGTAGACGGGGTCGCCGTTGGGCAGCTGCAGGACCCTTCGGATCCCGGCCCCCAGAGTCAGGAGTCTCGTCAGCTCACCTCCGTCCAGGGGCCGCGACGGCCCCCTCGCTCCCGCCAGGGCGGAGGTTGCCGGAAAGCCTGTGTCCGGCGAGGCCGGCGGCAGGGAAATTCCGGGCAGCTCCGTGTAGGTCTTGAAGGGGTCGGGCTTGGTGGACCAGTCCAGCCGTTTGGAGGTGTATCGAACCGATGAAGGAGAGTGCTTGGTCGCCTCGTGGTACTGAATCACGCCGGACAAGCCGCTCAAACTATTGCCCAGATCCTAGCGGTCGGGCATTTCCAGAGTCGCCATTCCTTCTGTCGCCTTTTGCATCGCCTTGGCCAAGAACACCGCAACCGCCTCGGCTGCGAGGGGCCGGGTTCTTTGGAGGATCTCTGTGATGTCCTGCAATGTTCTGTCGGGGGTCTTACCCAGAACGAACGGCTCCCAGACGTAGACCCCGAACATGGCGACCAGCCTCCAGGCGATGTCCTCGGTGTCCGACTTGAGCAGCGAGGCCTGACCGAGAACAACTGAGAGCGGAATGCCCACCGATACCAACTCGGCTCCCACCTTCATCAGCCGGGGGCTCTCGATCCGATAGCCGTCGTCCTCCTCGGCGAGCAGCTCCAGGTCGAGCGCCTGCTTGAGCAGGTCTGGATCCGAAACGATCTCGGGAAACATCTCCTCCAACTCCTCTTGGCTGACGGTTTCCGGGACTTCGTCGCTCC
>JBBDRH010000080.1:0-10442 GCA_040905645.1 Actinomycetota bacterium | reverse complement strand
TCGGGGATGACTGGGCGCTCGAATGCCAGGTTAATTCTCAGACGTTGCACTAGCTTGGCCTCAGCAATGAAAACAACTGTGGAGGCCGGCGCCGAGCCCATTCTGATCGTCGAGGACGAGCTGGCCCTTGCGAAAGCAGGCCTCGGGTACAAATTCGACCCTTAGGGCTCCGTCTGGGAAATAGCCTTAGGCTTTATACCGCTCCCAGGCGCTGGGTAAGGCTCGCCAGCTCCGCCTCGAGGGCCGGGGATAGTCGATCGCCAAGTTTGTGGAAGTGCTCTTGTATCGACGACAGCTCGGCCCTCCACTCCTCCTCGTCGACGGTGAGAAGCGTCTTCAGGTCCTCCTCGGGCACCTCCAGACCTGTGGTGTCCAGCGCACCGGGGGGCGGGACCCGGCCGATGGGGGTCTTCTCGGCATCCGCCAAACCGGCAACCCGTTCGCAGATCCACGCCAGCACCCGGCTGTTCTCCCCGAATCCGGGCCACAGGAACTTGCCTTCCGGGCTCTTGCGGAACCAGTTCACATAGTAGATGCGAGGCAGCTTTGCAGAGTCGGCTCCTGCTCCGATCCTCAGCCAGT
Source organism: Actinomycetota bacterium (assembly GCA_040905645.1). Lineage (GTDB taxonomy): Bacteria > Actinomycetota > CADDZG01 > JAHWKV01 > JAHWKV01 > JBBDRH01. The sequence goes on along the minus strand of JBBDRH010000080.1, from coordinate 9,860 downwards.
GCTCGAGATAGTCGGCCATGTGGTAGCCGCAGAAAGGAAGCATCGCAAAGGGGTCGCGCCTGACGTTGCCGACTGCGCCCGCCTGGGCGGCGGTCGTCTCGGAAGACATGATCGAGCCCAGGAAAACGCCGTGCTGCCAGTCGTAGGCCTCGGTGACCAGCGGAACCAGCGAAGCGCGCCGCCCGCCGAAGAGGATCGCCGAGATGGGCACTCCTGCGGGATCCTCCCACTCCGGAGCGATGACCGGGCACTGAGCCGCGGGGGCAGTGAACCTGGCGTTCGGATGAGCTGCCGTGGTCGCGCGGTCGGGAGTCCAGGACTGCCGGCGCCAATCGGTTAGATGTTCGGGCTTTTGTTTGGTCATCCCCTCCCACCAGACATCGCCGTCGTCGGTCAGACCGGTGTTGGTGAACAGGGAGTTGCTCTCCAGCGTCCTCATTGCGTTGAAGTTCGTTTCGTTCGATGTGCCGGGTGCCACCCCGAAGAAGCCGGCCTCGGGATTGATCGCGTAGAGGCGCCCGTCCTTGCCGAACTTCATCCAGCAAATGTCGTCTCCCAGGGTTTCCACCTTCCACCCCGGCAGAGTTGGGATCAGCATGGCCAGGTTGGTCTTGCCGCATGCGGAGGGGAACGCACCGGTCACATAGAAGGATTCACCGTCGGGATTGGTCACCTTGACGATGAGCATGTGCTCGGCCAGCCAGCCATCGTCACGTGCCATGATCGATGCGATCCTGAGTGCAAAACACTTCTTGCCCAGCAGGGCGTTGCCTCCGTAACCGGAACCGTACGACCAGATCTCCCTCGTTTCCGGAAAGTGGACGATGTACTTTTTGTCGGGGTTGCAGGGCCATACCGAATCCTGCTCCCCGGGCGACAAGGGCGCGCCGAGTGAGTGAAGGCACGGGACGAACTCGCCGTCGTCTCCGAGGACATCGAGGGCTGCTTTGCCCATTCGGGTCATTATCCGCATGCTGACCGCCACATAGGCCGAGTCGGTGCACTCGACACCGATGTGGGCGATAGGTGAGCCCAGCGGGCCCATGGAGAAGGGCACCACGTACAGGGTCCGGCCCTTCATCGATCCACGGTAGAGACCTGTCATCGTCGCCCGCATCTCATCCGGATCCCGCCAGTTGTTGGTGGGGCCGGCGTCGTCCTGCGAACGCGAGCAGATGAAGGTCCGATCCTCTACCCGGGCCACATCGCCCGGATCGGAGGCCGCCCAGTAGCTGTTCGGCCGCTTCGAGGTGTCCAGCCGGGTGAAGGTGCCGGCATCGACCAGGAGCCGGCACAACCGGTCGTACTCCTCAGCCGACCCGTCGCACCAGTGGACACGATCGGGTGTGGTCAGGGCTGCAACGTCCGCCACCCACTCCTTGAGTGCGGCGTTGTTGGTCAGGTTGGTTGAAGAGTCGGCCATGGGCTGCTGCTCCTTGGGGAAGTCGATTTCAAATTATCCTAGCGCCGAAATGCCCCTGCCGACAGAACCGGCCAAGCTGGGGCGGGGACAGCCCTCTCCCAAACTCGCCCCGCCCCTTCACAATGGCTAGGATTACGCGCATACCGACTGAGGGGAAGGTGAGTTTACGTGGCGGTACAAGCGTACGTTCTGATCCAGACCGAGGTGGGAAAGGCAGCCAAGGTTGCTCAATCGGTCGCGGCCATTCCCGGTGTCACCTCCGCCGAGGATGTGACCGGACCCTACGACGTCATCGTTCAGGCTGAGGCCAGTACGGTCGACGACCTCGGCAAGCTGGTGGTGGCCAAGATACAGGCAGTGGAAGGCATCACGAGAACCCTGACCTGCCCGGTGGTGCACCTCTAGGAAATTGGCAAGCCCACCAATCCGAAAGTCCCCTCCGCACAGAAGACCATCTGAACGTTGTCTCTTAAAACGCGACTTCTGACAAAATCAACAGATACTTAGCACCTATTTGTACGGTGTTATTAGTGAGTTTTATCCTCTTTGGTTAGGAGGGAGGACGAATGCCAGGAGTTTCTTTGCGCGTTGAAGTGCAAGATCTTGAGGATACAAAGGCCTTAGGAGTGGCGGCAGTTCGTTTCGGGATCAAGCTCCAGTCGGTGGACAACGGAAACGGCGAGGAGGATAAGGACCCCCAGCTTTCGGAATCCACCAAGGTCGTTACCTTGAGTGGGGCTGAGATCGCCGTGGGACGGTTCGTGGTCGACTGGTGGAAGCGGCGCGAGGAGAGCGCCAGAGGAGGGCTGGTGTTCGACCTGACCGACTCCCCCGCCGGTGTCTACAGATTCCTAGAGGTGCCCTACGGCGACGTGGTGGTAATTACTTCCGATGGCGAGATCACCTTGAAGGTCCTCGAGATATCCAGGGACCCGGCTGAGCGGCTCATGGGAAGGATTGCGGCTGGTACCGATCAATCGATCAAAGGGATCGAGGAGTTTGGCCGGATTGCGGGAGCCAAAAAGCTCGTCACCGAGTCGGGTTAGATTACTCCTCCGCGGGGCTTGGCGGAATGGCGCTCCAGAGCCAACTCGATCAGCTTGTCGATCAGCTCCGGGTAGGACATCCCGCCGGCGGCCCAAAGCTTGGGGAACATGGAGATCTCGGTAAAGCCGGGCATCGTGTTTATCTCGTTGATCACCACCCCCCTGCCCGACTCATCGTAGAAGAAGTCGACCCGGGCAAGCCCCGCGGCTTCCACCGCCTTGAAAGCGGCGACTGAGTAGCTCCGTATCAGGGTTGTAACCACTTCGGGCAGGTCTGCCGGAACGATGGTCTTGGACGAGGGCTCGACGTACTTGGCCTCGTAATCGTAGAACTCCCGGCCGGGGATGATCTCGCCGCATACGCTCGCCTGAGGGTCGTCGTTGCCCAGCACCGCACACTCGATCTCGCGCCCCGGGATCCCCTCCTCCACCAGCGCCTTGGTGTCGAACTGCAGCGCGAGGTCGATGCCGGCCGCCACCGCATCGGCATCGACACAGCGGGAGATGCCCACAGACGAGCCGAGGTTGGCCGGCTTGGTGAAGCTGGGGAAGCCCAAAAGACAGGCCTGATCGAGGATCTCGACCCGGCGCCCTTCCCAGTCCGCTCCCCGGACGGTCGCCGCCCGGGCGCTGGGAAGGCCGGCGGCGGAGAAAGCCGTCTTCATCATGGCCTTGTCCATCCCTACCGCCGATCCGAGCACCCCCGAGCCCACGTAGGGGCACCCGGCCATCTCGAGCATTCCCTGAATGGTTCCGTCCTCTCCGAAGGGACCGTGGAGCACGGGAAACACGACATCGAACTCCAGGCCGGCCGTAGCGGCATCCGGGGAGGCAGAAGCACCAAATGGCCCAAAAACTTCAATCGGACGCCCCTCTGCCTTGAAGGCCCCCCCGCCGGGAACGGCGGGATCGGGCAGGACCCACTCACCCGTCTTGGTGATCCCGATGGAGACGACCTCGTAGCGGTCCGGGTCCATGGCGGCGGCCACATGGCTCGCCGAGACGCAGGACACCTCGTGCTCGGCCGACCGGCCGCCGAAGATCAGCGCAACGCGAGTCTTCATGTGAGCGCCGAGCCCCCCACCCAAGCTCCGGCCGAGGAGCAGCTAACCGGCTGGTGCAGCGTCCTTGGCTTTTTTAGCTGCCGCCTTCTCCGCCTTCGCCGCCTGTTTTGCGGCATAGGCCTCCGGGTCCAGCTGCTCCTCGATGTACTCGACCTTCATCCGGTCCAGCACCTCGCGCACCGGCCAACGCCCCGCGGCGTGCGACTCGAACGGCCCGACCCTACGGCGCTGCTTCTTGGCGAGCGCTTCCAGCACACGCATCCCCTTGGGGCTCTCGGTGGACGGCCTGGTCTCGATCACACCAGCGGCCACGGCCCTGTCCCAGACATCCTGGCCGTACTCGGAACGAATCAGGCACATGGTCCACCCCGTCTCGCCGATGCCCCCGAAGGAGATGTCGGCGTGCTCGGCTGCGAAGTCGGGACAGTGGTGGCACCAGTCGTTGGCGTACACCTGGCATTCCTTGAGCGGGATGCGGATGTCGGGCGATCCGTCGTCCAACGTGACGATGACGTCACCTTTCACGTTGATCTTGACGACCTTGTCCAGATCGATCCCGTAACGGCCGATAACGATCTCGTGGATGAACGGCTCGTACCGGAAGGTCTCGTTGCACATCAGCCCGGCCACGAACTTGACCATCTTGCTCCAGCGTTTAATCCCCTCCGCCTGCATCTCGCGAACGGCGGTCGACTCACAGGAGACGCCGACCATCGCCAACTTCTTCAGCTTCTTTTGTGCGGCTTCCTTCATCGCCAGCGGGTTGGAGCTGTAGGTGTAGCGGGAGCCTGCAGAGATGAGGAGGTCCTCCTTGCTGGTAGCAAGAAAAGGTTCATCCAGCCAAGGGATGTCGTCCCGCGGCTTGGCGGTGCATGCGCCATCGATCTCCGCGTTCTCCAGCATCCACGCGAGCATGGCCGTCACTACGCCGCCGTCCTGACCTTTCTTGAGGATTTCCGGGTCGGTGGCGCGGCCCAGCCAGATCTCGCGGGTTACGCCCCAGGGCTCGCTCGGGTGCTTGCGCCGGCGCCCGTACAGAAGTTTTTCGATGGCGTCGAAGGCCGGCTCCAGGCGAAGACACGCCATCGCGCACAAAGAGCAGGACTTCTCGCCGTGGATGCAGTAGTCAGGGCCCTGCTCCTCGGGGGGCGGAAGGTCCGGACCCTCCTCCTTGATATGGACGGGCCTGAAGTCCTGCATCTCGATTACGTCGTGCGGGCATGCCACCACGCACGCAGAGCAGCCGACACAGATCTCGGTCGAGACCACTTCGTCGTAGAGGTGCTTCCAGTGCTTGCGTTCCGGTCCGGCATTCCAGTGCTTCTGCCTGGTGCCGCCGACCCCAACCTCCGCCATAGCCACAGAGTATAAGCTGCGCCGATGAACCGCCACGCGCCCGGCCCTCTCGAGACCATCCTGATTCCGGTCAAGCGGCTGGACACGGCCAAGCTTCGCCTTTCGGAGAAGCTGCTCCCGGCCGACCGGCGCAGGTTGGGGCTCGCCATGCTGGCCGATGTCCTGAGGGCGACCGAAAAGTGGCAGAGCCGGCTGATAGTCACGGCCGATCCCGATGCCGAGGCGGTCGGCCTGGCGTTCGGCTGCTCGCTGGTGGCCGACCGCGGGTCGGGCCTAAACGCGGCGCTGGAGGCCGGGACTGAAACTGCATTGAAGTTGCGGACGACGAGCCTGCTGATACTGCCCTCCGACGTTCCTATGGTCAGCGCCGACGACGTGACATCACTGTTCGCTTCTCCCGAACAGGTCGTGATCGCCCCGTCGCAGGACGGCGGCACCAACGCGCTGCTGCGGCGCCCACCCTCGGCCGTGGGACTCCGTTTCGGCCCCGATAGCGCAGAGAAGCACCGGCTGGCGGCCGAGGAGGCCGGTCTAAGCTGCAGGACCGTCGAGCTCAGCTCGCTGCTGCTCGACATCGACCGTTACACGGACCTGGTCCGGCTGGGCGAGCTGCCCAACCAGCGGGACAGCGTGAGACTCGCCCGGGAGCTTGTGAGGAGCCAGGCGCGTTAGGGACCTTTGGCCAGGCTCTGGGGGCCGGCTCTTCGCCGGTAAACCGAAGTCGAAGAATCTGCGTCTACCATTGAGAAGTCATGAGTTTCACTCCGGGCCAACGAATAGCGGGACTCCAGTCCAACTGGAGCATCGTTTTCGTTGCGGGGTGTAGCTCAGCGGTTAGAGCAGCGGCCTTATAAGCCGCAGGCCGTGGGTTCAATTCCCACCACCCCGACTTTCCCGGTCTGATCGGCCCGAGCCGCCCAACTCGCGGTTGCAACCGAACGCGCGGCACGTTGCCGCTCCCGGGATGATCATCCGGATTTGGAGCCATCCCCAGGTGTCAGCGCGGCGGTGAACCGCTGTAGTCGTTAGGCGGACAGGTGATGAGTACGGGTGATGAGTAAGGGAAGAAGAGGAGCCAGGGCCGGTCACCGAAACCGGCTTACGGATAGACGCCTCTGGGACGAGGACGGCAAGGAGTGGGAGTACGTTACCAACCAGGTCCGTGCCGCTGAGGTTGAAAAGCTGATCAAACAGGACCTGAAATTTTGCGCTCACGGCAACTATGGCGCCCCGCCGGAATGGTTATCGCGCGAACAGGCGCAAGGGTTCTGGGAGTCAACGGCATCTAAGGACTACGCTGGAGAAGTAGCCACGGTTAAGCGTCCGAATAAGCGCCCCTGGCAGGTTTCAATATTCAAGAACGGCAAAGATCGTTTGGTTTTGTTTGACACCGATTAGCCCAACCGCCATCAGCCGCATATCCAGCCGGTGCGACCGTCCCGGCTCCGCCGGCGGATGCCCCGGCCTTTAGGTGAACCAGGGTTGAGGACCAAGCATTTTCACGAAGATGACTACTGCCAACAGGAATTTCTTCCGTTGGATGCCTGGCGTTACTGTGAAATCCAGCTGGCAGAGCTGAGAGCCTTCGATGAGACACATAAGACGGAGTTCGGGTGGACCGAGGTCTACATGAGCGGCAGCCCACCGTTTAATTTGACAGACATTGTGTTGCTCGAATCGGAGGTTCGATCGGCTGTCCTAGATGTGCTTAAGCCCTTTGAAACGGTCACGACGGGCAACGTAACCCATCGTGAGCCTTGTCAAGGCGTGAACGCTTACGGCTTCGAGCGCGGTTTGTCACTCTTTGTTGAGGAGGGGTCAAGCGACCGCGTGAAGGCAATGTGGTTAGACCCATACGGAGTCCAACCCGAGGAGGTGGACGCGGTCAGCTCGGCGCTGTCATCACTGCCGTCGGCTGCCGACCTACTGTTTGTTGATTGGGCCTTGCATCGACTATTCCGGGTAAACGACATCGAAGCTTGGCAGTCGTACCTTCACGACCATGCAGACGGAACGGGATACATGGGTTGGTAGCATTCAATGGCAATTGAAGCCGTTATCGCTCGGCCGCTTAAGCGCCGTTCCGTCAGACAGCCAAAGGGGGTCGAATTTGGAAAGGGTCGATGGCCACCTCGAAAAGGGCGGCAGGATCGTCGTCAACGACGTGTTGGCATGCTTCGAGACGAGGCAGGGACAAGGGGATTCGAAGTCCTGGGACGGTCAACTTATTGTGCTTCCCGGTTCGCCCATCGAACTCGCCGACTACACTCTTGTATTGGATGACGGTCGCCGAGGGGACATCACCGTTGATGACATCAACCACCGTCACGGGCAAGCCGCCCCGGACGTTTCCTTCCAAGGCAGCGGACCCCTTACTTAGTTCACCGAAGGGCTTGGATGAGCGGCGCCGCTCTCACGACGCCCAACTCGAGAGACAAAGCTACTTGTAAGAAGAGAGATCCAGCGCCTCGTTGGCGTTCGAGAATGCAAATCCGGGCTCCGGGCCCCCGGCGATCACGAACAATCGGTCACCCACTGCCACTACTCCAAGACCGTGCCGTGGGGTCGGTAGGTCCGGGAGGCGGGACCAGCTTTTCCCCGCGATGTCGTACGCCTCGGCCTCCTCGAATGTGGTCTGCGCCTCTCCGCCCACCGCCACGATGAGGCCGTTCTGGGTAGCGGCTGCCGCCAGGCCCCCGCGCGCGGTGGGCATGTCCTCCAACCGGCTCCAGCCTCCCGTACCCGGATCGAAAACCTCCAGGGCGGCGAGGTTCTGGGGCGCCCGGCCTCCCGCGGCGTAAAGAAGATCGCCTTGGGCGGCGACGCCTAAATGCTCGCGAGGCGTCGGCATCCCCGGAGCGGTTAACCAGGTCCCGTCCCCGATGTCGAACACCAGGGTCTTGTCGGCAAGGCCCTGCAGCCCCACGCCTCCCGCCACATAGATCCGGTTCCCAATCGCTGCGGCGCCCCCTGCAGCCCTGCCCTCCGGCATTCGGGGAAGCTCCTCCCACGAGTCCCCGGCCAGCCTCCAGGCGCGGTCGGTCGGGTCGACCATCGCGTCGACCGGATAGCCCCCCAGGACATAGACATCCGAGCCCGCCGATACCGCCATGGCGTGGTTGACGGGCACGGGAAGGTCGGGGCCTCTCGAAAAGCGGTCTGCTTCGATGTCGTAGATCTCGACCGAGGCCACCGTTTCGCCTGGCTTCTCGAATCCGCCGGCAATCACGATCTTGTTTCCCGCCGCTGCTGCGGCTACCTCGGTACGTTCAAGCAGAGCAGGCTGAAGCGTCTGCCAACCGGCATCGACCTGGGCGGGAGGAGCCTCCGCCCGGCACGCTGCCAGCCCGAGGGCGATAACGAGCGCGCAGGCCGGGCCTCTCGTTAGTCGAGCGATGGCGGCTGAGGCCCCCGCACGGTCCTGATCCCCATCCACAAAGCCAATCCCGCAGAGGAAAGACCAACTGCGCCCAGGACGACCACCTCGCCCAGATCAGGCGCCGAGCTGGTCACATAGGAGTTGTACGCCAGGTTGAAGAGGAAGGCCGCCAGCATCACGAGCGTAAGCTGAACCACTCTCAGCGCCCTGCGCTGGCGGGGAAGGGGCGGTGCTCCGCCTCGGCCTCTTCCCGACATTCCCCGTTTGACCATGCCTCGATTATGCCTCCGATCGTCCGGCCAGTGGGTTGTTTACTCCTGGACTTGTAGCCCAGGCCCCTGACCCTGTAGATGTGTGGAGCGGAGTCTTGGGGTCGGCCTCCACCTTCTCCCTCAGACGGCGGATGTGTACATCCAGGGTGGGGGTTGCCCGGACATCGACGCTCGCCGGAGGTGTGCCCTGACCCGGGCGGTGAGCTCCCTCACGAGGATTCGGGCCCATCAACCAACGGAGCTGGCGTTCAGTGACACCGCCTCCGGGGCAAGAGCGGCCCGCAAGGTCTCCAGTCGGGCCGGCACCACCCAGTACCAGACCCAGGTACCCCTGCGCTCGCGGTCGACGAGGCCTGCTTCGTGGAGAATCCGCAAATGATGGCTGACCGTCGGCTGGGACTTGCCCATCGGCCCCACCAGAGCGCACGCACACACCTCTCCTTCGGGCCGCGAGGCGATCATGCTGAACAGGCGGAGCCGCGTGGGATCGGCCAGCGCGGCGAAGCCCTTGGCGATTTGGTCCGCCTCCCGCTCGCCGATGGGCGCTTCGAGAATCGATTGGCAGCAGTCTTCGGACGCTTCGATCAAAGGCAGGTTGGCCATGCCCTATATTGACATCCATCTATGTCCTGAGCAACAATCAAAGCCGCTATATCGATAGTCATCGATTTAAGGAGGGCGACGTGCATCCGGATGGGAAGGGAGCCGCAAAATGAACGGTCCACAAGTGGTCCAGGAAACCGTGCGCCGGCGCTACGCCGAGCTGGCGGTCCTCGCGCCTACTGAGAGCGTGAGCTGCTGCAGCGAAGGTGACAACGCCTGCTTCGGGCCGGCCGGCTACCAGGGAATGGATCTGAGCGAGCTTCCCGAGGCTGCAGCCAACGCATCGCTCGGGTGCGGGAACCCCCTCGCCGTGGCCTCGCTCTCGGGAGGCGAGACCGTGCTCGACCTGGGCTCCGGCGGGGGCATCGACGTGATCCTCTCCGCCCGAAGGGTCGGGCCGGAGGGCAGGGTGTACGGCCTCGACATGACCGATGAGATGCTGGATCTCGCCCGCCGCAACGCGGCCGAGGCCGGAGTGACCAACGTCGAGTTCCTCAAGGGCCAGATCGAGCAGATCCCGCTGCCCGACAACGCGGTGGACGTGGTGATCTCGAACTGCGTGATCAACCTGTCGACTGACAAGGGCAAGGTTCTGAAAGAGGTGGCCAGAGTGCTGAGACCCGGCGGCCGCTTCGCGGTCAGCGACGTAGTGGCCGACCCCGACATCGACGAGGCCACCCGCCGGGACCTCGCCCTGTGGACCGGCTGCATCGCCGG
>JBBDRH010000079.1:0-1722 GCA_040905645.1 Actinomycetota bacterium | reverse complement strand
TGTCGTAGCCTTCGAGCCGCAAGTTGACGCCCTGTAGCCAAATCGTGTCGCCATCTACCACGCAGGTATGGCGATCACGGCAACACATGCCAAAGCGGACGTTCCATTCCTGGGATTGGGCAGGCAGAGAACCCAGAGCGGTGACGAAGAGTACGACGATGGCGGGGGCGACGCGGGAGCTAATCATGGGATGTAGGTAACACATTATTCCCGTCGCTTACCCCCTGAACCTACTGTACGCCAACCGCTGCCCGTCTGCTCCCGGCCCAGGAGCGCCTACCAGGCCGCCTCTTGCCGGTCCACCAGCTTCTCCACCAGCCGTCGAAGCTCGGATGGCGTCGTGTGCCCGGAAACCACCTCATGGTAACCGATGCCGGCGCGCCGGAGCGCTTCCTTCTTCACCGCGTCCCGCGCTGCGGCCGTTCCTTGATGGTGAGCGCCACCCTGATACTCGATAGCATGTCGAGGACGACAGTCCTCATCGACGAGCAGCAGATCGACCCGCTTGGCAGCCGGCGCAACCAGCCGCTCAGCAACATGTCGATGCTCAAGTGCCTGCGCACCATCCGCAGCGAGACCGACGAGATCGTGCACGGCTTCCGCTCGAGTTTCCGGGACTGGGCGGCCGAGCAGACGGACTACCCGCGGGAGGTTGTCGAAGCCTGCCTCGCCCACGCCACCGGTGGCGCCGTGGAGCTTGCCTATCGGCGCACCGACTTTCTCGAGAAGCGGCGGGAGCTGATGGCGGAGTGGGGTGGGTGGTGCTGCGCGGGGTAGCGGCGAGCTCTCGGCCCCGCGGTTCGCCGGCCTTTCACTCCGCTGCCACACCGGCTGGCGCGATGGAGTCGATATCCGCGACCGCCTGAAACTCCCCGAGATACTCGTGCCGGTTCTGAGCCAACCACCGAACGACGCGCGCATTGCCCAGCAGCTTTGAAACATAACCCTTAGCCAGGGTCAGGTGCAGATTGTCGATGCCGTAGGTCTCTTCGACCATCCTGATCTGGTTCTGGAGGCTGACCAGCTCCTTGTCCATGCGCGCGATCTGGTCGGACATTGCCCCTTGGTCCTTTTTCGACTTGGCCACGGGGACGAGCTGAGCCTCCGACGTAGCTGCCAGAAGAGCCCTGGCGAAGACCGCGGTGAAATTGCCCTGCCCGAGCATCAACTCGGCGGCCTCGATCTGCCGCAATGGCACCATCTGCCGGAGCATGTCGAAGACGCGGAACGGGCATGGCGCGCTGTTCAGCAGTTCGGCCGCCTCGGGACAGATGCCGTCGAGCATGCGGGCGCGGCGGCGAACCGAGGTGACTTCGAGGCCGAGCGCCTCCGCGATCTGGGATTCGGGAACACCACGCTTAATGGCGCGAACGACCATCCGGTGTTCCTGCACCGGCACCAGCCGGTTTATCCTCTTGTTGTAGGTGTACGTCTCGTCGTCTGTGGAGATCAGACATTCCACTTGGTCGATGCCGATGTCCTTCAGTGCCTCGACCCGCAGGTGACCGTCGAGCAGAAAGTAGCGATCCGGGTGCTCGGGATCGCGAGTCACGACTGGCGCCTCGACGACCCCAATGGCCCCAATGGAGCGGACGATCTGGGCGTATTTCTTGCTCTCCTTGGTTCCCTGACGCAGCGCTTTGAGTGGAACGAGCTGTGAAAGTGAAATCATGATACCGTCGGACTCAAATGCCAGTTTGATGGGCTGGCGCGCGTCCTCTG
>JBBDRH010000078.1:0-10466 GCA_040905645.1 Actinomycetota bacterium | reverse complement strand
CGCGGTCGATCTTTTCGAGCTGCTCCTAGGGGACACGAACTGGGCTCAAAAAGCCGCCTGCTCCCTGGACGAATCCAACCGGTGGCCGGCGGCGATCGACCTGGCGGCCGAGTGGCGCATCCTGCCGAAGCTCCGGGCCGGTTTGGAACTTCTGGGCAGACTCGATGAGCTCGACAGTCGCGATCAGCTCAGCGAGCAGCTGGCGGCGGCCACCGCCCACTCGATCTGGGCCGTACATGAGGGCAAATCCATTCTCAGGGCCTTGCGAAGCGAGGGCGTTCCGCACTGTGCCTTCAAGGGGATCGCCCTTGTCGCAGGCCTGTACCGGCGCCCCGCTCTCCGCACGGTGGGGGATCTGGACCTGCTGGTGGAACCCGCCTGCCTCGACAAGGCCAGAGCCCTTCTTGCTGAGAAAGGATATACATCGCCGGCCCCTCATTTCAGTGCGATGGTGCGATCTCTGGACCGTAGTGGGACCCTGGACGCAGCCGACCTGTCCGATCGAGAGCTGCTCTCCGCCACCCTGCGAGGCCAGATGAATTTGAGCAACCTGTGCCTGACGCTGGTCAACGCTGCGGGCTTCGAGGTGGACGTCCATTGGAGCATCGGCACCCAACCGCCCGAGTGCATGTCGGCATCCGCCATCATCGGCCGAGCCGAGACCGCCGACCTGCTGGGGGTCGACGTAACGGCCGCCTCGCCCGTCGATGCCATCCTGCTCACCACCCATCACGCCGTGCGTGCAGCCATGGCGCCATTGTCCACCGTAAAAGATCTCTGCGATCTTTCGAGGTGGATGGGGGAGCTGCCGGTGGGACGATGGTCTTTTGCCCGGGTGGCCGAGGCTGCCCACCAGGCGCGCCTTCAAGTCCCCCTCTGCGCTCTGTGGATCATCCTGGCTTCGGTCGATCCGCAACCGGCGTTGACCGATGGAATTGGGGTGATCCGCTCGCAACTGTCCGAGGGCGAGCGCCGCCAGGCCGCCACCCTGACGAGATGGTTCTACCAGCAGCTCGCGGGTAGCCGGCTCAACCCCGATGTCATGGACCTGTTCCAGTCCCCCCGGAAGGTGGGCCGGATGCTTGCAGACCGAGTCAGGGGTGCGGGCAGGGAGCGCGAGGCATTGCATACACCGCTTCCGTCGAAGCCTTGGCTTTCGCGGGCGTACCTGATCGCTCGCGAGCTGGCACGGCCGCGCCGCCTGGCCGGGTACCGTGCCGTGGTCCGGGCTCACAACCGCTACCGATAGGAGTCGTTGGACCAGCGCCTGTCATGGGTCCGACGTATCCTCGAAGCACCGACGAGCTGAAAGGTCGAATGCCCGAGATCCAGTGCCACTACTGCGGCGGCACGCATGCCGATGCCGCTGCGATCAAGCAGTGCTGGAAGGACACTCAGCCGGGCGATACAGCCCAAGAGAGCCATCGAGCCCCTTTCCTGGGGCGCAGCGTGGTGATCTCCCGAGGCGATCCGGTGCCCGAGGCGTGGGCCGGCTGCCCGTTGATTGCGGTCCACGAGGGCGCCGGCCCTGCCGATTCGGCCTTTCAGGCGGTCGAGTCAGCCTACCTGAACAGGACGCCGGTGGTCATCGAGCTCGAAGGAGGGCTCGATCGTGAGATCCACGAAATGGAGACCTCCCCGCCGTGGAGCCTCGACCCCGGGTTCTCGTTTGTCCGGGAGCGCCTCGCCCATGCAGTGTGGTCCAACTCATTCGATGCACGGCTACCGGCCAGCCCCAGCTGGGCCCCGACCGAGGCCGCCGTCCAGCTGGGAGCACTCCGGGGAGGGAGCGCCGACGTCAGCCTGCCCGACGGCCGACCGGCTCTGGTGGACGGAGGGCCGCTTCAATTCTTTGCCACCCTCGGCGATCTCGCTGCCGGAACGGTGCTGATCCCGCGCATCACCCTCGAGCACGAGCGCCTTACCGGTCTGGGAACCAACTCTTGCGATGCCGAGCTGGCCGAGGATCAGCTCCTGGCGGTCACCCACCCCAGCGGTTCGGCCCGGATCATCGCTCCGGCAGGGTCGGGGAAAACCCGGGTCCTCACCGAGCGCGCCCGCCATCTTTTGCGTGCGTGGAACATCCCCGCCCCGGCCGTTTGCCTGGTTGCCTTCAACAAACGAGCTGCCGACGAGATGAAACAGCGCACCTCCGACCTTCCCGACCTTCAGATCAGAACCCTCAACTCTCTGGCTCTGGCGATCGTCAGCGGGACCGGGCAGTTCGGAGGGGGACGGTCGGTCGACACCATCGACGAGCGAGGGGTGAGGCAGGTTCTGGACACCCTCGTGACCTACCCGCGCAGGCTCAACACCGACCCGGCCGCGGCCTGGATCGAAGCGTTGTCGTCGGTCCGTTTGGGACTGCGTTCACCGGCTGCGGTGGAAGCGGAGTTCGGGGGCGATGTCGACGGTCTGCAGGAGGTCTTCGAAAAGTACCGGACGGCTTTGAGGGAGAGAGGAGTGCTGGATTTCGACGAGCAGATTTACAGTGCGATCGAGGTCCTCCTCACCAATCCCGAGGTTCGCCGCCGAGCGCGCAGGGCGTGCAGGGTAATGCTGGTGGACGAGTTCCAGGACCTGACGCCTGCCCACCTGCTCCTGATCCGGCTGCTCTCGGGGCCCGGCGGCAGCGTGTTCGGGGTGGGGGACGACGACCAGACCATCTACGGATACGCCGGTGCCTCTCCCGACTGGCTGATCAACTACCGGCATTTTTTCCCCTCGGCCGGCGCTCACGCTCTGCAGATCAACTACCGCTGTCCGCCCGAGGTGGTCACGGCCGCCCGAACGCTGCTCACCCACAACAGGCGGAGGGTGGAGAAGGTTATGGTCCCCGCCCCTCGCCGGCAAGCAGCGGACGGGCTGCTGATTCTGGCCGGCGAAGACCCCGTGGAGACCACGGTAGGGGCCGTGAGAGACCGGCTAAGTGCGGGAGTGGATCCGACGCAGCTGGCGGTGCTGACCCGGGTGAACAACTCGCTCGCACCGATTCAGCTTGGTCTCGATGAGCTTGGTATTCCGGTCAACCACCCGATAGACACCCGGTTCCTGGAGCGCACCGGCATCAAAGCTGCGCTGGCCTGGTTAAGGATGGTGGCAGCCCCCGGGGCGCTGAAGGCAGGCGACATCGGCCTCACCGCGCGCCGGCCTCCCCGGGCGCTGTCGCCGCGGGCAATCGAGTGGATGAGCGAGCAGCGCAGCTTGCCCCGGATTCGGGCGCTGGCTTCCCGATTGGGCGATCGGGATCGGATCAAGGTCGATAGTTATGCAGACGATGTCGAGGCCCTCGCAGAGCTGGCGGCAAGCGGCGCCACCGCGGACATCCTCCGAACCCTCCGGGACCGGATCGGGCTGGCGGCAGCCATGGCGGCACTGGACACCGAGCACCGGCGGCTGGATCGATCCGCTCAGACCGACGATCTGGACGTACTGGTCGCCATCGCCCGCCTTCACCCCGACCCCGCCGGCTTCGAGCTCTGGCTGAAGGCCGGGCTCTCCACGCCCGGGGACCCCCATGGGGTCACACTGGCGACGATTCACGCAGTCAAGGGACGGGAGTGGAGTCACGTGGTCCTTCACGACGTGTCCCAAGGGCTCCTGCCGCATCGCCTGGCCGCGGACGTCGAGGAGGAGCGCAGGGTGTTCCATGTGGGCCTGACGCGGTGCAGGGGCGATGTGACGGTGGTGGCGGGAACCCCACCCTCGCAGTTCCTGCAGGAGCTTCAGACCGAGTGGACGGCACCGGCCGCCGGCGAGATTCCCTTGCCCGCGGCCTGGGCCAACGGCCGGCCTGCCCCGCAAAAAGTTCAAGTCGGGCGCAGTCCCTCGGCGGAGGTCGCCGCCCGCATGCTGCGGGAGTGGCGCATCGCCAAAGCGCGTTCGGAGGGCAGGCCTGCATTCACCATCATGCACGACTCAACCCTGGAGACCCTGGCTTCATCGAGCTGCCGGTCCCTGGGGGATCTGGCCAGGGTCAAGGGGATAGGCCCGGCCAAGCTCGAGAGCTTCGGCGACGAGATTCTCGCCGTCCTGGAGGCCGCAGAGGCCGAAACGTCGGGCGGGAGCTAGCCCGAGTTTCCCCCCTAGCTAGAGCTGGAGGAGGATCCCTTTTCCGCTCAGCGGAACTTTGGTCGGAGTGTCCTGAGCGTTGTGCTCCAACTGAAGCGTCGCCAGGAAGGAGCCGACGGCCGCGGGTGAGAACTCCACGGCGATCTCGCACCTGGAGCGGGGAGCGATCGACTCGGAAGCACAGGTGTCCGACCCCACCCTGAAGCGATCCGCCCCCTCGCCCGTGAGCGATACCTGGTAGATCTCCAGGTCGGCCTCGCCCGAGTTGACCACCGTGATCGATTTGGAACCCGACCTGCCCAAGCCCAGGTCTCCAAAGTCGACCGACTGGGGAACGACGTCCGCCTCGGGAAGTTCGTCGGTGAGAACCTCCGGCGACAGCGATGAGGAAGGGGTGGCCGATGACGATGGCGAGGGCGACGCAGTCTGGATTGGCTGGGGAGTGTTGCTCGGGGCCCCTCCGTTGGAGAGGGTAGCCCAGAGACCGAGGGCGGCGGTGATCACGGTGGCGGTACCGGTGAGCACGCCGGGCAGGGTCGCCCAGAAAGACTTTTTTTCGCTCATGAGATAACTCCGATTTCCTGGTCGTCCTACGAAATCGAGGCAGCCGTGATCTTGACTGCGGGGTCCGCCACCAGGCGAACGAAAACTCCGATCTTCCCGGAGTGTCCTACAAGTTTATAACCGGATCCGGTTCGAGACGATCCAGAGCCGCTCAGGCGGGCGCCTGGCCGGAGAGCCCGGCCGGCCATTTCGCCCCGTGCTCGGCCATGATCTTGGCCACGGTGTCGGGGATCTTCGCCTCCAGGGCCGGGATGCTGTCGCCCAGGAACCACTTGCCGGTGAACTCGATGGGGGGAGAGGGGTCGCCGCTGAAATAGAAGATCGCGCCGTTGGTCAGCATGAACACGTGGAACACCTCGTCTCCCTGGCCCTCCACGGCTCCGGAGGAGATGATCCACCCCGCCCTCAAAGCAACCTCGGCCTCGATGGTCCCCGGGTTCCCGATGCTGCCCATCGCCCGCCGGAACTTCTTGAGGATCGCCCTCAGCTCATCCACCGTGCGGAGCTTTTCATTCCAAGCCGGGGTATCCGATCCGGCGGGGGCGCCGAGGCGTTCCTTCGCGGCGGCAATCTTGGCCCGCATCTCTTCGTCGATCGCGTCGCTCACGTCGTCAGAATAGACGAATCCGATCAGGGAGTGAGCGTAGCCTTTACCGTGAAGGGCCCGCTTACGGTGCCGGAGTACACTCGCACGCCGACGTACCAATACGCCGCAGTGGGGTTGGCCAGATTACAGGTCTCGGTCGACGACCCGGTGTACGGACGGCAGTTGTAACTTCCCGTCGTGGGCTTGGACGACCGGCGCACATACAGATCGAGGTCTGGATTGCATCCGGAGGCGCAGCTCGGACTCGTGCTGAGCTCCACTTTCAGATTCGTCTTGCCGGAAGGCACCAGGATCTTGTAGTACTTCCAGGATTTTGACGCGCCGCTCGTACCGTTGAAAGCAACCCCGTTGGTAAGGTTCGGCGTCCCCGGATCGGGGTCTGCCGGGACCGGAGCCACAGTCACAGTCTTTTGCACCGAGCCGGTAGCTCCCGCGCTGTCGGTCACCGTCAGCTTGACGGTGTAGGTGCCCCCGCTGGAGTAAGTCTTGGATGGGCTCGTCGCGGTTGAGCTGGTCCCATCGCCAAAGGTCCAGGCACGAGAGGTGATGTTCGCCTCGGCATCGGTGCTCGAATCGGTGAAGGTGCAGCTGAGTCCGGTACAGGCAGAGCTGAAGCTGGCAACCGGCGCGGTGTTCGGCGGCGGGGGCCCGGGGGTGCCGACGAACCCTGAGTAGACGAGGCGGTTCGGCGACCCGGTTCCCGCGCTGACCACCTTGTTGAGAGTGGAGTTATTGATCAGGGCGGTGCCCACCGCCGAGGCAGAGGCCGTCGCGTTTCCTTCGAGGTAGGCAGCTACGACTCCGGCTACATGGGGTGCGGCCATCGACGTGCCACTCAAGGTTGCGGTCGCGGTGTCACTCGAGTGGTAGGTGGAGAGAACGCTGGAGCCCGGGGCGAAGATGTCGACGCACGTGCCCACATTGGCATAACTTGCCCTGCTGTCATTCGATTGTGTGGCGCTGACCGTGAGGGCCTCGGTGACCCGGGGAGGGGAGTAGTTGCATGCGTTTTGCCCGCTGTCGTTGCCGGCCGCGAGCGTGTAGGTGATCCCGGAGGCGATGGAGTTGCGGACCGCCGTGTCGACAGTGGAAGAGGCTCCGCCGGTGAGGCTCATGTTTGCCACCGCCGGACGTACGGCGTTGGCGGTCACCCAGTCGACGCCGGCGATTACCTGGGACCACGACCCGGAGCCCTGGCAGTTGAGCACCCTCACGGCCACAAGCGAGGCGCCCTTCGCCACTCCGTAAGTGCTGCTTCCGATCGTGCCTGCAACATGGGTGCCGTGCCCGCTGCAGTCGTTTCCGTTCTGCCCGTCGTTGATCTTGTCGGTGCCGATGGATGCGCGCCCACCGAATTGTTGATGGGTGACCCGAATTCCGGTATCGATCACGTAGACGTGCACTCCGGCGCCGGTTGAGTTGTAGCTGTATGAGCCCGACAACGGGAGACTGGCCTGATCGATTCGGTCGAGGCCCCAGGGAGGGCTGGACTGTACGGCCACGGCCTGGGCAGTCCCGTCCTGTTCGACCGACAAAACTTGCGGACTCCGGGCCAACGCCTGCGCCGCCGCCTCAGGCATGCGTATTGAAAAGCCGCGAACGGCGTGAGTGTAGACGTGGGTGACGTCGCCTCCAAAGGCGTTTCCGAGGGCGTTGGCGACCTGCGGCACCTCAGGCCCATTGCTGTTTCGAAGGGTCACGATGTAAGAGTTGGGGATGGGGTTGAGCACCCTGGAGATGCGGTCCCCGGAAGAGGAGGTCTGAGCCGCCGAAGGCAACGCCATCAGCACGCCGGCCAGAATCAACACAACTGTAAGTGTCAGAATCCTCTTCATCTTCTACCTCTCGTTTTCGTAGAGCGACGTCCCGACCCAGACAAATCGCGCCGTTAGAAACCACCCTCGGTTAAGGGCCCAACCTTGTTTCGGCACAAGAGTGCTTGCCGTTAAGCGCGTTCTGTCCAAAATGTGCCGGAATCTCTGGGACGCGAGGCCACTCTACTCTCCTCAACAGACCAAAAAAAGGGCCGAAGGGCCCGAAATACAACAGTCGAACGGCCCTAAAGTCGAGACTTGCGAAGGTACTGCCGGACCTCGCTGGCCTGAACCGCGTCGGCGAGCTCTGCCCCGGTCATTCTCAGATAGATCTGCGTCGTGTTCAGGTTGGCGTGACCGAGCAGGGCCTGGACGGAGGAGAGGGGCACCCCGTTCGACACCAGGCCCTTGGCGTAGGTATGCCTGAAAGCGTGGGCGGCTTCGCCCTCGGGCTTGTGAACCCCGGCCCGAAGAAGCCATCGGTACACGTGATAGTTCAAAGCTTCCCGTGAGAACTCCTTACCGTTGTGGCGTACCAGCAGCGGGTCGGAAGGGGAGTAGTCACCCAGGCGCTCCTTGCGCTCCTCCAGAAATTCATCGATCGCCTCCACGACCTCCACGGGCACCGGAATTCTCCGCTGCTTGCTTCCCTTCCCGGTGACCTTGAGGATGGGGGGGTCGTCCCTCACCAGGTCGAAGACCTTGAGGCCCACGCACTCCGACGCCCGCAGGCCGGCGCCGGCGAGCACGGCGACCAACGCCCGATCCCGGCGCGGCCAGGGAAATCGGCCGTTCTTGTCCTGCTCGGAGACGGTGTCGACTATTGCTTCGAGCTCTGAGGGCAGGAAAGCGGCCGGCAGCTTTTTGGGGATGGCCGGGTTGCCCAGATAGACCGTGGGATCCGTGTTCAGATGGCCGTTGATCACCAACCACCTGCAGAAGCCTCTCAGAGCGGCCAGCATGCGGCCCCGCGTGGCCGGGGCATATTCGTTGCGAGCGAGCGTTGCCAGCGCTCTCTTGACATTCTGGGGGCTCAAATCCTCCAATTCGAGTCGGGTCAGGCCCTGGGTGAACGGGTCGGCCTTCCGATCGTCGGGAGCCTCGGGGGCGGGCGGTTTGCCGATGACCTCGGCGAGAACCGACGCCCAGTTAGACAGATCTCGCCGGTAGGCGGCTTCCGTCTGCGCCGAGATGCCCCTTCCCACGTAGCGGCGCTCGTCGAGCCACTCCTCACCGAGCCCGGCCAAGCCGCCGGTCCATCGGTGGAGCTTTTGCGAAGCCAGGCTGCGTGCGCTTGTAGCCATGGTCATATCCAACCTTAGAAACTGCTGGATTTGAGGGATTCCCGGGAGGCCGAGTTCTGTCTAGCTAAAGAACCAAATTACACTACCGGCCAGACAATGCTAGACAACAGCCCATAATGTCTGCTAATCTGTCTGGGGAGGGAGCTGAGATGACGGAACGGCGCAGGCTGGAAGCGGTTGACCTGGGAGCCCCGCGAAAACGTTCGCACTCGACCATCTCATTCCCGTACTGCGATTTGGGGGCCTCGGAAAGGCTGGCGCGGCTCGTCCTCGAGAACGGCGGGGAGTGCAAGCCCGAGCAGCTGGCAGCCTGGCTCAAACACAGCACGCTCAATAGCGGCGCCTACCGGAACAAGGTGGCTGCGGCGGGCCTTTTCGGCTTGATCGTCAGCACCAGAAACCGTGTCACCCTGACCGAGATGGGTTCCCATGTGCTCGACGAGGAGTCAAAACGGCAGGCCCGTGTCGACGCGTTCCTGGCGGTCCCTCTGTATCTGGAGGTCTTCGAACGGCACCGAGCCGGCAAGCTGCCCCGGGCCGTAGGACTCGAGCAGGAGATGGTCAACGCCGGCGTGACGAGGACCCAGGTGCGCTCCGCCCGCCAAGTCTTCATCCGTTCGGCCGAGCAGGCGGGATTCTTCGAAGCCAGCGACGAAAGGCTCGTCCTTCCCAAGGGATGCCACCTGGCAGGGGAGTCATTCCATATCGAGGCCGCCCCGATCAAGGCTCCTGAGCCACTACAGGAGCGCCTTTATCCGAAGCTGATCGAGGCGACCCTTGAGCAGGCGCCGTGGGACGGTGAGTGGACCAAAGATGAGTTCGAGGAGTGGGCGGAATTGTTCGTGAGGGCCGCCCGGGTCCATTTCGGCCTCCGGACCGGGCATAGGGGTACGGGACAGAAGGGATAAACTGAGGTGGTGGCCAAGTCGTCGATCGATCTCGGCATGGGGTCATTCACTTACGCAGACCTGGAACGCCTAACCGACGATGAGCGCAGCCATTACGAGCTCAGCTATGGCACCCTCGTCGTGACCCCGGCGCCCAATACCCAGCATCAGCTGATCCTGGGGAAGGTGGTCGCGTTCCTCGAGCGGAACCGGCTGCCCTCGCAGGTCGTTCTTCCTGAGGCCGAGCTACTCATCCAGCCGGATCTGGTCAAGCGGCCCGACGTCCAGGTCGTGGACGAGAAACTGGTGGGTGGCCAGTGCGTTACCGGCACGCCCGACCTGGTGGTGGAGATTCTGTCGCCGGCCACCCGGATGATTGACCTGACGGAGAAACGAACCGTATACGAACAAGCTGGCATTCAGGCCTATTGGCTGATCGATCCGGAGACGCTGGAACTTACGGTTCTGGAGCTGGACGGTCTCCGCGAAGGGCGGTACGTGCATCGCCAGCCGAGCTCCACCGGGCGGATCGAGATTTCGGTGCCGGTAACACTGTCGATCGACCCTACCAACGTGAGTGGGGGACTTCCCTGAAAAGGTCCGCTGTAACTTCCATAACCTCGATTATTGAAGTTAGGACGCGGGTTCCTCTATAGGATCGAGAGTCATGGGGCGGAAGCCGGCGGTGGAACTACTTCCAGGTAGAAGCAGTTGTCGCCGATCCAGTAAGTAGGACCGCTGGCATTTTGCAGCCGGAAGCTCGATGCACGCCAGTCCCACCATGCCGGGCCGGGGCCGGATAATGACCTGGAGGTCACGGGTTCCACCCCCTGCGCTGCCCATGCTCACCCGGTCCGAAGCCACCTGAGTCTCGACGGAGCCGTCGTAGTCGGGGTAGACGACCAGCACGTCGCCGAATCCCAATCCGACCGAGATCTGGCAGATTACCGGAGTCCACTCCTGCCGTCCGGCGGTGAGCGTGATGCCGGTGGGGCAGCTGGCACTCGGACTGGGACCGGGAACCGCGACGTTGAAGGGCCACTCCATCTTTTGCTGCGCACCAGGGCTGCTTACCTGAATGCCGTAGTCGTAGTTCCCGAACGGGGCATCGAGGGGTGCTTGCAGCGTGAGCGTGGTCGACACCGAGCCGTAGGGGGGCGGCGTTACCGTGTCGGAACCGTAAAAACACTGGACCGCATCAAGGGGCGGCGGGTCGCCG
>JBBDRH010000077.1:0-1737 GCA_040905645.1 Actinomycetota bacterium | reverse complement strand
TGGAGAAACGAGCCTCGCCGCGAAAGCTGTCCAGATTGGTGAACGCCCGCACATAGGCCTCTTGGACAACGTCCTCGGCCTCGGCATCATCTCGCACCACGCCCCGCGCCGTACGAAACAGCTGCTGGTTGCAGCGCTGCACCAGCAGTCGCACCGCCTGTTCGCTACCCTGCCGCGCCAGAACGACAAGCTCGGCATCGTCTGAGGCCGGATCGGCCGGAGACGCTTGATTGCTGCTCTGACATCTGGTCCTCCCGCCGCTGATCCGCTCGGATGGCTCTGTCCATGGCTGATGCTCCACCACGCCCGCGGTGAGGATCTCCTCGACCGACGGAAATGCCTCGAGTGCCGCCTCCGGCAGACCGGCACCTTCGGCGGCGTAAGGTTCGGTTTCACTGTCACGGAAGCCCTCCCCCACGACAATCCGGCCGACCATCCCCGCGTGCTCGTGGGGCAGACAGTAGTAATCATAGACCCCCGGGACCGTCAGGGTAACCGAAAAGAACTCCTCGGGCAGCAGGTAACCGGAATCCCAGGGCTCCGCTCCCTCAGGAATGCGGAGGGGCCGGTCGAACAGGTCGGGGTGATAGGCAGTCGCCGTGTGCGAGTTGCTGGGGTCCCTATTGATCCAGCGGATCGTCTGGTCCGGAGCAATGTGGATGCCGAGCGGGTTGAACCAGACGTGCGAGCCGTTGGGCCGCCCGTCCATCACGATGTCCAATGTATCGGCTCCGCGGCTGCGGGTGCTCACGGCGAAGGCGGCGAGGAACGCCCCGCCAACCTCCAGTGCTCTCCTGCGCGTCCCTCTCATTCCGACACCCGCGCCTCGTCGGCCGCGGGAACGTGCCAGAGCACGATGTGGACGTGCGGCTGCTCCACACCGGGATGGCCGGCATTGTAGTAGACGTCGACATGGTCGACATCGCCAGCAGGCGCCGCCAGATCGTTGAAGTCGGCTTCCGGTCCGAGCTCCTCGGTTGGCAGCATGTAGATGGTGCTCACAAGGGCGCCATCGCGGTCGTAGGCAAGGAATGGTCCTGCCAGCAGCGTTGCCGGATCGACGAAGAGCTGGCCTATCCCGGGAAGGAATTCAGGCAGTTCAACGAGTTCGCTCACCGCCTGGAAGGCTCCTGACGGCGGCGCCGTGGCGATTTCCTGCGGAGGCTCGTGGGCCAGCACCGGGGCAGCTCCGAAAAGCAGGATGGCGATTGCATAGGGGGTGAGTTTCATTGGGCGTCTCCTCTCGGCTCGCGGCACCCATTGGCCCCGCGTCGATGGTTGGATGCCGTCGGGTGAGGAAGGTTCCCGATCAAGGATTGGAGACCAGAGCTTTCGAGCCGGGCGCGCTCGGGTCCTCGCCTAAGAAGGTCGTGTAGAGCAGCTTGCTGTTGCCGTAATAGTTGTCCTTCCCTTGCTGCTGATGTCCATGCTTGAAGCTCCACCCCTTACGGAGAGCGGCAAGGAACTCGAGCACGGAGCATTGGATCGTGAGGATAGCGAAACCCTCACCCTGTCCGCGTTCGCCCAATGCGCGGGTAAGGCGATGTATGGGATCAAAGTAAAGGCGATTCAGCCGTCCTCTCAAAACGACGTCTGCAACGACGGTCCATGTGGGATGGATCGCCGCCGACAGTCGCCTTGATCGCCGGCCAGTCCTTTGGGAAGGCGCATTGTGAGAGAGATGCTTAGGCGTCCAGCGCCTACTGAGGCACAGCCGCTGCATCAGGCTCCGCGTCG
>JBBDRH010000076.1:0-10573 GCA_040905645.1 Actinomycetota bacterium | reverse complement strand
CGGCACCCTATGAAGAGCCGATTCCGTCCTCAGCCGCCGAGCTCAAGAACCGGAATGCCCACTCCTCGGCAAATTTACGGGAGCCCGCGAAGATGACCGGAATCTCCGGGTAACGGACCGCCAATCTGCCGAGCATCGCTGCCAGCCAGGCCGCACGGCCGGAGTGCAACCGGAACAGGTCGGGGTAGTGTGCCTCCACAACCACCGCCGCCAGCGGAATGTCAGCGAGGCGCTGCATCTGAAAAGTCAGCGTCCCGTCGGACAGTGAAGCGGCAAAGTTCTCCAATGTCTTGCGCTCGACCACCGCGATCAGCCCCGACGGCGCCTCCAGCCCGTAGTCCCCTGCGGGCAAAGTCGCCCGGCGCAGCTGCACCGACCTTCCGGCGAACTTGTAGCCGTATTTCTCTCGGGTATCGACAATGATCTCGATGCCTTCAATGGTGCGACCCCTGGGCACCCTCGCACCGGGGTTCGCAGTTCGGGCCGCCTTTTGGGTCTGCCAGAAAATTGCCGGCCGCCCCCGCGCCTCGGTGAATATGAACTGCGACCGTGCGAGGCTGGGCCGGTCAAGCACAAGGTCGATGGCCGCCCCCCGCCGCCTGCAAGTGACGACTTCAGCTTCGTCGATCACTTCCAGAGCGGGGCTCCACTCACCGTCGGTGACGAAACAGTAGACCCGGGAGGCTCGGGGCCAGGTGTCTTTGACCTTTAAGACCAACCCGCCGTCGATCGGCAGTCGCACCAGATAGGGAAGCCTGCTGTCGGGCTCCGGGTTTCGTGCGACCAGAAACGATTCCATCCCAAGGCATTGTCGCGCGCAAACTACCCGCCATGGGCTAACCGATGTGTGAATTTGACGGCAAGATCCGGAACCTTCCTCCGGAAAGTGGCCGGAGCACCTCGAAATGCCGGCGATCGAGGGTCAGCACGGACTTCGTCCGGTAATGGTCTGCAAGGACCACCAATGAGGCATCGGTCAATCCCACCTGCTGGTCCCCGTACCGCTCGATGATCTTGATTGCGGTGCTCAAATTGTCCGCAGAGAACTGAGGCAATAGGTAAGCACCTCCGGCCAGCTCGGCAAGGATCGCCAGTTCGTCGGACACTCCCAGCCGCGTGGCCGCCAGGTAGTCCAGCTCGGCGATCACGTAGGGCGACACGACTATCGGGCCCGGCTCTTCCTGCAGGACTGCCGCCGCCGGATGCGCGGGCTCTCGGCGGTTGAAAAGGGCCAGTAAGCCGCTGGTGTCGGCAAGGATCACCGAGAGCCGAAGCCCTCCAGCAGCTCATCGACGCGCTCCGCAAGAGGCTCGCTGTCCAGGAAACCGAGATTCGGGCGGGGTGACAAGATTGCATCCGCAATCGCTTGCCGGACGATGTCTGCCTCGGAGGTTCCACGGCGCCTGGCCTCTCGCTCGAGGCCCCGCTTGAGCTCATCCGGAAGGTAGACAGTTGTCTTATGCATGGTGCCATATATGGTACCAGTCGTTGAGCAGAGGTATGGTTACCGCATCGACTGGGAGAGCGCGGGGTGACGATGCAAGCAAAACCGTCCCAGCCGATAACCAAACCTGGTCTGGTCTGGTCTGCTAATATGCTCGCATGACCCGAACGGTAAACATAAGCGAGGCCAAGGCTCAGTTGTCCCGGCTTGTAGAAGAGGTGCAAAAGGGCGAGCGGGTGGTCATCGCAAATGCAGGCAGGCCTGTGGCGGTCCTGACCGCGTTCAAAACGGACCCCGGACCCCGGCCGATGGGTGGCTGGAAGGATCGAGACGTTTGGATTGCGGAGGATTTCGACGACCCGCTTCCGCCCGAGATCCAAGCGGCATTCGAGGGTGGTTGAAGTGCGGTTGCTGCTCGACACGCACATTCTGTTGTGGTGGCTAACTGATGGCTCTCGAATATCGCAGGAATCACGGGAAGTAATTCGGGATGGCAAAAACCAGGTATTCATCAGTTCAGCCAGCGCTTGGGAGATTGCGATCAAACGCGGCTTGGGGAAGCTCCGCGCCCCTGGCGATCTCAAAGAGCAGGTTCAAACTGCGCGGTTCGAAGTGCTCAATGTGACCATCGATCATGCTTTGGCCGTGAGTGAACTGCCGGATCACCACTCCGATCCGTTCGATCGGATACTCGTCGCCCAGGCACTAGTTGAAGATTTTACGATGGTGACCCAGGATCCCAAGATTCATCGATACGACGTGGCCGTTTTGGGCCGATAAGTCTCTTATCAATGGATGAATCGGCGGTGGTCAGGCACATAACCGAATCCTTCGGCGACGTCCACGGCGAGAACGCCGACGGGAACTGGTTCTTCTTCTACGGCCCCGATCGCATGTTTCCCTTTGCGACGGTGATGACCGACGACGCCAACGACCGGGCTTCCGACCTCAACCGGCCGGGAGTGTTCCGGCTGAATGTCGGCGTGGGGAGGAAGACCTTCAAGTCGCTGTTCGGAGACGAGGAGAAAGAGTGGGACTTCACGGCGCTCGACCGCTTGATGCCCCATCCCGTTTACAGCCGGAACCTCTGGGTGTGCGCGCTGAACCCGGGTGACGAGACCTGGGCGGCGCTCCAGCCACTGCTTCAGGAGGCGTACGCGGCGGCGGTGGACAAAAACACCCGACGAGAAGCGGCGAGGAGGCGGCTTAGCTCGGAGTG
Organism: Actinomycetota bacterium; assembly: GCA_040905645.1. Taxonomy (GTDB): domain Bacteria; phylum Actinomycetota; class CADDZG01; order JAHWKV01; family JAHWKV01; genus JBBDRH01. The sequence goes on along the minus strand of JBBDRH010000076.1, from coordinate 7,910 downwards.
ACCAGGCGGCCAGGCCGCGGCCGGCGTCCGCGCGACTATCCGTGTACGAAGAACTTGTAGTCGATGTAGGACGGTTCGGAGTGGACGTTGTTGCGGGATGGGAAAAGGCGCACGTCGATATCGTTGAACCCGTAGACCTCCGGGAAGTGAAGCGAGTAAACCGCCTGCACCGACCCGTTGGGCGGCGGAGTGACCTGCGGAGGGTTGGGGGTACAGCTGAAATAGGTTGCAGGACAAGCCATGTCCATTCGTTCGCTGAAACCCAAATGCGACGTCACGGTGCACGCGATCGCAATCGTCTCGCCCTTCGTCACGACAATCCTTTCGCCGGCGGGACGATCGCATGAGAACAGGACGTGAGGTACGGCCGAGTAGTCTGGCTCTCCGTTCGGCAGGGTCTGGGTCGGCGCCGGCTGTGGGTAGTCGCCTTTGATGTACGACATCGGTGCGGACCTGGTCAGATTGCCGCTGGAAGCCTGGATGACGAAGTCCTGGTCGCCGTCGGCCGCCTGTGCCCAGTCGATGGAGACATGGGTATTGCCGCCCGACGGACCCGGTGCCACTGTTACAAGAGATGGGGTGAACCGGCAGGACACGCCGGGCCCGGTGACCGGACAGGACATCGCCACGGTTCCGCTGAATCCTTCGCGGCTGTGCAGCAGACAAAAGGGGTGGGGGGAGTGGTCGGCGTTCCTGTTTTTGATGCATTGCATGTCGAAATACCCGACGCCGTTGTTGGTACCTACTTCCGGGCCGGCGGGCTGGATCGAAGCGGCAGCCGCCGGCCTGGTTACCGATGGAACCGGCTTGGGGACGACTGTTGGCTGAACCACCGGCGTTCGAGCTGGCGGCACCGTGATCGTCAGGGCTACGGGGGAAGGCTCCAGAACCGGCGCGGTGGGCGCCGCCCCGGCAACGAGGCCCGCGGTTAGCGCCACTCCCTTAAGGACCTTGCTTGAGTTGGCTCCGGCGTTGGGTTCACCAACGTTGGAAGCGGCTGCAAAAAAGGCGAAATAAGCGACCAAAGCAAGAATTGCGACGGCCAGAGCTCCCGCGATGCACCTGTGGACCGTCTTCCAAGAGAACGACTTGTTCGGAGGCAGGTTTAACGAGGAGTTGCTCACCGTAGTCTTATCGGCACGATCGCCCCGATGATTAAGTTCAATCGGCCCGAAGATCAAGGGCCATTTGCCTATAAATGCCACTCGTTTCTGAAAAATGCCCAAGATGTGCCGATGAGCGAGGGAGGGCAAAGGGCAAAAGGACTCTTAAATTGACGATCTTCAACCGAATGAACAAAGGTGGCCGGGGTTCTGGCAGCTCTCGCCGCGACGCCGGTGATAGGGCGACGCCACCTTCACCTTCAACATCTTACCGCCGGAACGTCGCCGGGGCAGTACTTGATCCCAGTGATCCCATTCCCGGACCCCGCCACCACGTCCGGCATCAAGAAGCTACGGGATTTCCATGCTCGAAGCGATGGCCTGCGCCACCCCGGGTGATCTCAAGGGGGTCGCCGCAGGTCGTCGGCGCACACCCTATCGATCTCCAGCTGACCGCCTAACTTTGTCGTATTAAGGACAGGATCTGTCCGCAACCTGCTCTAGTCTTGACCAATCCAAACGACGAAGGAGGAGCCGATGCTCGAGCGAGAAGGATTTATCCCCGGCGTGCCCTGCTGGATCGACAGCGGCCGGAAGAAACCCGATTCGGCGGTTGAGTTCTACGGGAAGCTGTTCGGCTGGGAGTTCACCGATATCGCCCCGGCCGAGATGCCCGGCCAGTACCTGATCGCACGGGTGGACGGGAAGGCGGTGGCGGCCATCGGCGTTGCCGAAGGCAACCCGGCCGACCCGACCTGGAACACCTACATACAGGTGGAGGACGCGGATGCCTCAGCCAAGTCAATCGCCGAAGCGGGCGGGACCTTGACCATGGCACCGGTCGACGCTGGAGATGCGGGACGGATGGGCTTCTTCGTCGATCCGGCCGGAGCCGAATTCGCCGTCTGGCAGCCCGGTCAGCTCAAGGGCGCCGAGTTGGTGAACTCGCCCGGATCCTGGAACTCGAGCGACCTGCACACCACCGACGTCCAGGGTGCAGAGAACTTCTACCGCTCGGTCTTCGGGTGGGAGACGGACCTGTTGGAGTACGGGGACTTTCGCTCGTGGCTGTTCCGTCTGCCGGGCTACGGCGATTTCCTGGAGCAGTTCGATCCGGAGATTCGCACTCGCCAGGCCGCCCAAAGCGCGCCCGATGGATTCGAGGACGCGGTCGGCTGGATGACGGAGCTGAACGGCCAACCCGGTTCGGACGGCTCGCCGCGCTTTGCGATCACCTTCACGGTGGCGGACACCGACGCCAGCGCCCGGCTGTGCGAGGAGCTCGGCGGCACGGTGCTCCAACCCCCCATCACCTTGGGACCGGTTCGTGAGTCGGTGCTGGCCGACCCCGAAGGGGCGGTTTTCAGGATCGGCCATTACGATCCGAACCGGGGTAGGTAGTCCGCCGTGGACGACGATGTCGAAGCCATGAGCGTTCGCCCACCCTCGGATCGCCCATCGCCCCGCGATGAGCTGGTCGGCGAGATCAAGATGCTGCGAGACGGTATTCGCAAGCATCGAGACAGCACCGGCCTTGACCTCTGCTGGCACCATCCGGCCCTGTGGGGATTGCTTCCCGAGGCAACCGACCCCCTCCCCACGGTTCCGGACTGGCCCGAATTCCTGCGGGGCTGCATCAGTTGTCCTGGACAGAGAGATTTCGGTGAAGGAAGCCGACAAGCTCGACGGGCTGATTTTCGGGACGCTACGAGATCGATTCGCCAAAGACAACAAGATCGAGCCGACGGAGGCTGAGCTGGATGCCTTCATCGCCAAGTTCAACAAGCTCAGCGAGTCGGCACCTGAAATCCCAGAGCTGGACGAGATACCGGAGGGGGAGTTGCGCGCCCCGGAGCGTCAGACCGCCGTAAGCTTCGTGACGACCTGGAAGATCAACAAGTCCCTTTACGACAAGTACGGCGGGAGGGTCATCTTTCAGCAGTTCGGGCCCGAGCCCGTGGACGCCTATCGCGACTTTCTAAGAGAGCAGGAGCGCAAGGGGGCCTTCGAGATTCTGGACAAGAAGTATGAAGCCTCATTCTGGTACTACTTCACCAATGACGGCAGTCATAGCTTCTACTCCGAGGAGGAGGGCGCCCGAATCATGAGTACTCCCTGGTGGCTGATGGAGACGCCGGCTCGCTGAAGAAGGCGTCCGTCGGAGGCTCATGGACGACCCCAACCCCAAATCTCCGCCCCCGGCCCGTGCGATTCCTCCATAATCTGGCCTATGCCCACCGAGAAGATCCGGCTTCGCATCGGCAACCTGGGCCGGGCGGTGCTCATCACCGGCCAGGCCTACCAGGATCCCAAGGATGCCCTGAACGAGTTCGTCTCGAATGCGGCCGACGAGTATCGGGAGGCCGGGCAGCGGGGGGAACGGATCCGAGTGGTGCTGCGCCGGCGAGGCCGCTATCCGGTGATTGCCATCGACGATTCCGGCCGCGGGATGGACGGCAACCGTCTGCGTCTGCTCGCCCGCAGCCTGTTCGAATCGAACAAGGTGGACGATCCTCGGACCTTGGGCGAGAAGGGGATAGGCCTCCTGGCCTTCCAGCAGCTCGGCGGGCGCTGCGAGATCGTCAGCCGAACGGCGGCCTCCGAGGCCAGTCGCATGCTGCGGCTCGATCGGGGCAAGGCGAACGCTCAGCTGTCCGCCGCACCCCGCCACCGTGCTCGCACCGAGCCGGGTACCACCGTGTATCTCTCGGACCTCGATCCGGATGTGCTGCGAGTGCTCACCCAGCGCAAGGTGGTCGACTACCTGCGCCGGCGCCGGGAGGCGGCCCTGGCCGACGGCGAGTACGAGATCGAGGTCATCGAGGGCAGCCACGGCGAGCTGGTGACCGCAGAGGAACCCGACGGCGTGAAGCTGAAGATACCGGCTCAGCCGACGCTGTGGGGTCGGATCGAGTTTCACATTTACGTGAGCCCCCGTCCGGATCGCCGGCGAAGGGTCGCGGTGGTGGGTCGAGCGGGCACCACCATCGTCGACGATCTGTCGGAGATCGAGGAGTTCGATGGTCCGCCCTGGTCGAGCGACCAAGTCTCCGGCCGGGTGGTGTTCGAGTCGCTCCAGCAGAGCGCCGGGCGGAGGGCGGTCCTGCGGGACCGGGATGCGTTCCCGATATTCGTGGATGCGGTGCGATCCATCGAGCCGGCGGTAATTCGCACCCTCGAGCAGGTGGCGAAGGAGGTGGATGAGGCCACAGCCGACCGGCTGGCCGATACCGTCCGGCGGATCTTCGGGCGGGTGCTCAAAGAGCTGGCGGATCTGGACAACCCTATGCGGACCGCGACCGGGAGCGAGGAGGGGCAGGGGGCCTTGCTCGTGGACGAGCAGGAACGGCCGTCGGCCGATCGTGGCCAAACCCCGACCGAGTCGCAGGAGCAGGATTTGAAGCAAGCCCCCGGGTTACGGGACCTGATGCCGCCGGCCGAGGATCCGGAATCAGCCCAGCCGCCCCCGCCGCAGGCCCGGCCGGGAGGCCGCGGATCCCGCGGGCTGCCGACTTTGCTGCCGGACCCCTCGCCCGATGGCGTCAGGAGCCGGTTCGACCCCGAACAGGGTGTGGTCTATTACAACGAGAACCACCCCGACTACCTCTTGGTCAAAGAGTCCGAGCAGGCACTGGTCGACTACCTCTCGACCTTGGTGGCCAAGGAGTACGTCGTCTACAACAACGCCCGGGCTCAGCCCAACGACCTGGCGGAGGAGATGGTTCGGATGCTGGTCCGGGTCCGCAGGCACTTACCGAAGAGGTCCTGAGAGCACCGGCCGGGTGCCGGTGACAGAGTCTCGTCAAGCTCTCAAAGACGCTTCGTCCAAATGCACGCCAACCACGGTTGCTACCCGGGCGAGATCCCGATCGAACGAGAGAAGGGAAGCTTGATTGCGCCAGGCTACCGCGGCGATCATGCAGTCGATTAGCCCTCGGGGCGTTACTCCCGAGCTGCGGCATTTCCGGTAAACGCGGGTGCCACCGTCGAAGTCCACGGCAGCGTCGAAGGGCAGCAGCTCGAAGCTGAGCAACATGCTGCGCAGCGAGGCCTCTCGCACGTCGTCCTTGGCTCCGGCGAGCACCTCCATCACCACCGGTTCGGTCACGCCAACCGGCCCGCGATCGGTTATCAGCTCCTTGAGGCGCAGATCTACGGTGCTGCCTGTGGCGCGATCGAACTCAACCCAAGCCGATGTGTCCGCCAGTATCACTCGGTATGCGCGGGCGGGAAGTCCGGAGGAATCTCGCTGATTGCGTGCGCTCCACGCATCGCCAGTGCCTCCTCCCGGTTCATCGGCTGTCCTGCGAGATGCCTCAGGGCCAGATCCACCGCCTCGGTCTTGGTTCGGACGCCAAAGCGATCCATGATCTTGTCGACGTACGACTCGTCAATTTCGATGTTGGTTCGCTTTTTGACCATACACCTATCGTACACTACACGTGTAGCAGACGTGTACCAGGGCGGATTCGACGAACCTCAAGGGGACGCCCGCTTCGATCAGGAATCGAGCGCAAACGATCCGTACTGAGGCTCCCCGGCCCGCTCATAGGTCTGCATGGTGACGCCGGTGGTCGAGACCTTGCTGTCCACCAGCTTCAACCCCGCCGGCAGGGCGCCGTCGCCGAACAGACGCTTGCCGGTGCCGAGGACGATTGGGAAGGTCCAGATGCGGAACTCGTCGATCAGATCGTGCTTCAGCAGTGACTGGATCAGGTTGGAGCTTCCCGGCACGCCGATCTCGCCGCCGGGCTGATCCTTGAGGCGGGCAACCTCGGTTGCGACATCGCGGATCACGGCTGTGTTGCCCCAGTCGGCGCTCTCCATGGTCCGAGAGGCGACGTACTTGTCGACATTGTTGATGTAGGCGGCCATCGGGTCCTCGTTGCCGACCTTGGGCCAGTGATTGACGAAGATGTCGTAGGTCTTGCGGCCCAGGAGCATGGAGGCGGCTCCGGTCATCTGCTCGTCTGCGACCTGCCCCGTCATCTCGTCCCAGTAAGGGACACTCCAGCCGCCGTGCTCGAAGCCGCCCTCCCGGTCCTCGTCCGGGCCGCCGGGGCCCTGCATGACTCCGTCGAGTGTTGCGAAGGTTGCTACGACCAGCTTGCGCATCTCTGCCTCCTCCCGTTGGGTGCCTTTACCGATACGTCGATCGGCCAGCGCAAATATCGACTGCGTGCGCAAAAAACTAAGCGGCGCTCGGGGGAGGGCCCCCCGGCGCTAAAGTTAGGTCATGGACCAGGATACTGGGGCTCCCGACCGATTCGACTCACTCGGAGACTTCTACGGCCCGGAGGTAACCGCACGCTCCGATCCTCTCATGAATGCTTTGCTGAAATGGGACCACGACGATTACCGGCCCCTGCAGGAAGGCGATCCCGAGCTCTACCGGCTCATCTGCGAACAAATCGGTTTCGACCTCGAAATCCTTATCGGCGAGGGGTCGGTGAAGCTCGGGTTGAATCAACGGCGGATCGTTGTGACCTGGAACGGCGACGACGAAGACCTGCTGGATGTAGTGCTCGAGGGCGCCAGGTTGCTCACCGACCAGCCATCCTGAGGCTTATTGGTCTCCTCCCTTCCCCGGCGGCCCCGCACAGGATAGTTTTGGTAGGAACTGCACGGGCCCGGGACAAAGGAGCTGGGTGGAGCTGTCTTGGCCTCTAGTGGGGCGTTCGACTGAGCTTGCGCGGGTCGGCGCCCTGTTCGGCTCCGGAGGCGGAGCCGTAATCCTTGCCGGGCCGGCCGGCGTAGGCAAGACCCGCCTGGCCGCAGAATGTCTGGCCCGGGCGGAGGCCGAGGGCTACCTGGCGCTTCGGGTCTCGGCCACCTCGGCCACCTCGGCACTGCCCTTTGGGGCGTTCTCCAACCTTCTTCCGGACCGGATGGGGGGTCCGACCCGGGCAAATCTTCTGGGTCAGGTAGCGCAATCGATCGCCGAGCGCGGCGGAGGCAAACCGGTGGCGATTATGGTGGACGATGCCCACCTCCTCGACGACTCCTCTGCTGCCTTGACCCATCATCTGGTGCAAGCCAAAAGAACATTTGTACTCGCCACGTTGCGTTCGGGGCACCCGGCGTCGGATGCCGTCGTGGCTCTGTGGAAGGACGGGCTGGCGAAACGCCTCGAGGTGGCGCCGTTGAGCTCCTCTCAGGTCGAGGAACTATTGCTCGCCACGCTCGGCGCACCCATGGAGGGGTCGAGTCTCAACCTGTTTCAGAACGGCGCCCGCGGCAACGCGTTGTTTCTCCGAGAGCTGGTGCTGGGAGCCCTCGAGTCGGAAGCCCTGCAACAGACTCAGGGAATGTGGCGCCTGTCGGGAGAGCTGCCGATCTCAGATCGACTGAGCGAGATCATCGAGAGCCGGCTGGCCCACCTCTCCGATGCCGAGTACCGGGCGTTGGGCGTCGTGGCCCTCGGTGAACCGCTGGCAATCGGCGCCTTTGAGGCGGTGGAACCCGGCTTTGAGCTCGAGGCTCTGGAAAACAGGGGCTTGGTGCGCATCGAGCGCGACGACCGGCGGCTGTTCCTCAGGCTCGACCATCCTTTACACGGAGAGGTCCTGCGATCAAAGCTGTCCCAGCTGGCGGCCCGCCGGACCGCCACAACACTTGCTGAGGCGGTCGAGGGGTTCGGTGCCCGGAGAAAAACCGATGTCCTTCCGGTGGGAGTCTGGCGGCTGGAGGGAGGGGGACGGTTCCAGCCCGCCCCGATGCTCCGCGCGGCTCTAACTGCCCAGCAGCGCAACGACTTTCCTCTCGCCGAGCGTCTTGTCCGCGCCGCGCTTGGCGCCGGCGCGGGTT
>JBBDRH010000075.1:0-10574 GCA_040905645.1 Actinomycetota bacterium | reverse complement strand
CAAAGAGAAGAAGAAGACCAACATCAGAACCCACGCAGCCGACGAGGCCCTCCGCCTGGTTCCGCCGAGACCGCTATCGCTTGAGAATGCGCTCGAGTTCATGGCGGGCGACGAGTTGGTGGAGGTTACGCCGAAAAGCATCCGGCTGCGCAAGGCCGAGCTGGATCAACGGCTCCGGTTGCGCGCCTATCACGCATCTCGGAGCTCCTCTCAACCCTGATCAGAGGTCAACTGGGCGGGTAAAGCTTCCGGCAGTTTCGATCCTAACCTGGGCAGTCCTATCCACAACAAAGACCCCCGGCTGCAAACCGGGGGTCTTCGGTGGTGTGCTGCCGGCCTAGTCGTCGTTTCGGATGGTACCCAGGCCCTGGCTGTCGCTGATGGTTGCGCCGACCGGGCTGGACAAGTTGACCTTGAAGACCTCATTGGGCTCTCGGACCCTGTCCCGGGTGATCGGAATGCTGATTGTTGAGGTGGTTTGTCCGGCAGGAATGGTGACCGTGCCTGATTTCGGCGTGTAGTCCAGGAGCGCTAAGGCGGTGTTATTCGCGGTGCCGTACTTCACGCTGGTCGCAGAGGTCGAGGGCTTGGAAAGGCGAACCGTGAACTTTGCAGTCACGGAGGTCAGGTTTCCCTCCAACACGGAGACGTCGTTGATCGAGAACGCCGGAGGCGTTGGGGTGGACGTGGGGGTCGGGGCGGGAGCCGGGCTGCCGGAGCAGGGGACCGCACCGTCGACGAAGCCGCCAAAGTTGTTGTTCCAGTAGTAATCGTATGTGCTGGCGGCGTTGTAGCTGCGGGCGATACCCATGACCTTGAAGTTGGCATTCAGCATGTTGGCGTTGTGACCGGATGAGTTCTTCCACTGCGTGAACGTCCCCGAAGCGGTCGAGTTGCCGGCGGCGATGTTCTCGCCCTTCCAGGTGTTGTGGATGTAGCCGAACGCGGCCATCCTCACAAACGGATCACGGAGGAGGCTATCGGTGTGGCTGAAGTAGTTCTTCGCGGCCATGTCGTCGGTGTGCCAGTCGGCAGCCTCCGATAGGTCCGTGGAAACGAGCAGGGCGGGACGGCCGTTGGCCACCCGGTAGTCGTTGATGAGCTTGCAGAAAGCGAGCTCCTCGGCGTCGAGTGCTGGTGACGCATAAGAGATGGCCGGCAGCAGCATCGTTGCAGCGATGGCTACCACTGTCATCGCAGCCAGTACTGTGGCTCTTCCCGTCCTTAAGGTCCTCCTCATCAACTTGCTGCCTCCTTCTGCCGTGTGGCGGTTGGTCTCGCTCGCCGCCCCCACGTGGCCTAGATATCGGCACGATCGCGACTTTTCTAAAGTGCTCTCCGCGCGCAAATGAGTATTGTGACCGCGTAGAGCGCGCAGAGGAGGGAGTTAAGGAGCTAACAAGGTCCCGGCGAAACGACTTCAGAGCGCGCTAGAGATCCTCTTCGTCGTCATCGTAGATGGCTGAAGCGTCGAGGAGGCCGCCATGGACATAATCGATCCAGGTGATGACGACGAAGTAGGCCTGAGTCAGCTCGGCCTCCTCGCGCTCGGCCTCAGGGAGATTGGGGCTGTATCGATAGGACTGGCCCACATACATCGCGCGGGAAGCAGCCCACTGCTCGCTCTGATACGGCCAGACCGAGCCGCCCGAGGGCATGAGACCGATGCCCTCGACGAGCTGCATCACTTGCTGCATCCGGCCGCCGGCCGCCCGGTAGAGATCCTTGATCTCGTGAAAGGCTCTGAGCACGAGGTCCTTCTGCTCCGGCGTGAACTGGGAAAGCGTAAGGGGCTCGTCGCTCCACATTTTCGGCCCGCCCACAACGTTGCGGATTGCATTCGGTATGGCGCCGGAGGGATCGTAAGGGTCCTTGAGAAACCGCGCGACCGCCCTGTCCCTCAAGATATGCCGGGCACCAAGTGCGGCGGCATCGGGGGGCGTGACGGGCTCGTGGACGCTCATCGGAGATCAAGCTTTCTTTAGCGTGGGAGCGAGCTCCTTAAGGAGCTGCCTGGTTATGTGCCCCCTGGTCGCCTGCAGGGATCGGAAGGACGCCTCCCTGGCGGCTTGTCCCACCCGCCGGTTTCGTTCCTGGGTCAGGCTCCTACCCCAAAGCCTGAACGCAGCCAGGGAGACGTCCAGCGGCTTGACCTGCATCTTGTAGGCAGCTTTGACCTCAGCCTGGCCTGCGGACGCCTCCATGGCGTGGATCGCAGACTCGGAGGAGAACTCGGGGCCAAGGTACTCCTCGGCGTGGCGCAGGCGTTCGTTGAGCTTCTCGAACTGAGCCCCCAGCACGTTGGGGGCGTCCTTGAACTGGGGAATGTCCCACAGACGTTGACTGATCCTTCTCCAGTGGGCGGTCGGAGATCCGGCGAGCATCGCCCGGATCACTTTAAGGCTGGCCATGGCGTCGGGCGTCAACTTCGCCCAGCCCCTGCCGACGAACCAGTCACCGGGCTCCACTGAAAAGGCATAGGAGAGCAGCAGAAGCTCTTCCAGCGCCACGGATTTCCGCTGGCCATTTTCGAAGGCAATCACGGTTGCCCGGGCCCAGGGCAGCCCGACCACCCGCGCACGGCGCGCGACCTCGTCCTGGCTCAATCCCTGCTCCTCACGCAGCTCCTTGAGCCGGTCACCGAGGAGTTGTCCCAGACCCCGTGCTCCGCTCATACCCAAAAAACACTATCAGCTTGAAGAGTCACGTGTCCTCGCCCTTGACTGCGGGAACAACAAAGTGGTGAGCGCGCTAGGATTGAACGGACATGTCTGACTTCGTGGCAGTAGATGGCGACAACTTCATAGCAGAGGTCATCGATGCCGACCGGCCGGTTCTGCTCGACTGCTGGGCGTCCTGGTGCGGTCCCTGTCTCAAGCTGGCTCCCGAGCTGGAGGGAGTGGCGGCGGAGGAGCCGGAACGGCTGAAGATCGCCAAGCTGGATTGCGATGAGCAGCCCGAGCTGGCACAGCTACTTGGAATTTCGCTCCTGCCGACCATGCTTCTGTTCGTGGACGGGGTGGTGGAGTCGATGATGCGCGGCTACCGGACCAAAGACGCCATCCTCGAGCACTTCGGCCCTCTCCTGAAAGCCAAAAAGACGAGCGGCGCCGGTGGGTAACTTCGGCCCGGCGGAGATGCTGGTCATAGGAGTATTCGCACTTCTGGTATTCGGTCCCCAGCGGCTGCCTGAAATAGCAAAGTCCATCGGGAAGGCCATCCGGGAGTTCAAGAAGGTTTCCGGCGACTTCAATCGAGAGCTGCAGATGGGCTTCGACGAGGGGCCCTCGCCGAGCAAAGAGCCGCCGGCGGACTCGAAACCGAAGGAGCTGAAGCCCGGGCCGCGTTAGAACCCCTTCCCCAGCCCGCCACAGCTTGTCGGATAGACTCTCCAACCGATGCCCAAGAAAGGTCAGGCTTCCTCACGCAAACCAATGAAAGCAAGGGGCGCCCTTCCCGCGCCCGTCGTCGCGCCGCGCCGGATCAACCTGCAGTGGTACAAGCGCCGGAATGTCCAGCTGGGCATAGCCTTTGCCGTCGTCTTTCTGGGCGTTTTCCTGTTCAACGTGGTCAAGGACATTCGTGAAGGCTCGGACGACAAGAAGCTTCAAGTCCGGTCAATCGAGCAGTTTGAACGAAGGCTCCAGCTTCTGAATGCGCCGCTCGCCGCGGTGTATCAAGCGCTGCAAACCAGCCCCGGCCAGCTCTTGGCGGGCTCCTTGTCGGTCGACGACTACCGCACGCAGGCTGAGGGCTGGGTGGAGGAGTTCCGCAAGCTCTACACGGGCATCAGGGAGGCCGAGGTTCGTGAGGACCTGGAACCGCTGATCGAGGCCAAGGCGCTCTTCAGCCAGGGGTCGGTGCTCCTTCTCGACGCCGCGAAAGCGCACCTGCAGGCGGCCTCGGTCGAAGGGGTTCCGAGGCAGGAGCTGATCGATTTGGGCCGCAACCTCCTCACCCACGGCAGCGCGGTGGTGAACATGGGCGAGTTACAGATCCAGCGCGTCAAGAACGAGTTCGATCTGAACGACCCCCCGGTGGAGTTACCGGCCCCCGTCATACCGGAGGAGGAGGCGCCGCCACCCCAGCCCCCGGCGACGGATACGCCGGCCACCGACCCGGGCGCGGCCCCCACCGACCCGGGCGCGGCCATCACCGTGCCGCCCGGCCCGGCGCCGGCCACCACGGTCCCTGCAAGCCCCCCGAACTAACCCCAGGAAACTCGGCTGGCAGCCTCAGCTTGTAGTCTTGGTGGTTATGGATCGGGCCTTGATCGAGAGCTTTCAATCGGGCTACCCATTCGGCTTCGACAACTTTCAAACCGAGGCTCTGGAAGCACTGGTGCGCGGCGAGTCCGTGCTCGTCTCGGCCCCGACCGGCTCCGGCAAGACCGTCGTGGGGGAGTTTGCGGTCTGGCTGGCGCTGCAGGAGGGCGGCAAGGCCTTCTACACCACCCCGCTGAAAGCGCTCTCGAACCAGAAGTTCGCAGACCTCAGCCGGATTCACGGCGCCGACAGTGTGGGCCTGTTGACCGGCGACAACTCGATAAACGCCCAGGCTCCCGTGGTGGTCATGACCACCGAGGTGCTTCGCAACATGATCTACGAGCGGTCGGAGCTGCTGGAGGATCTCAGCTTCGTGGTGCTCGACGAGGTCCACTACCTTCAGGACCGGTACCGAGGAGCGGTCTGGGAGGAGGTGATCATTCACCTGCCTCTGGATGTGAAGCTGGTCTCACTGTCCGCAACCCTCTCGAATGCCGAGGAGTTTGCCGACTGGCTCCGCACGATCCGAGGGGTCACCCGGGTGATCATCGAGACCGAGAGGGCAGTCGAGCTGATCCACCACTACCTTGTCGATGGACACCTCTACCCGATGTTCACGGGGGACGACGAGCCCGAGCCCAACCCTCAGATCCGCATCCTCGAGACCAGGTCCAAATGGGACCAGCCCAGCCGGCGCCGTCCCGCTCACAAGCACCACCACGGAGCCAGGCGGAAGTTTCCGCGGCGGGCCGAGCTGGCCGAGCTGCTGGAGTCGTCGGGCATGCTCCCGGCTCTTTACTTCATCTTCTCCCGAAAGGGCTGCGACTCGGCGGTGGCGCAGTGTGCACGGCAGGGCGTGGTCCTCACAAACCCGAGGGAGCGTAAGCAGATACGGAACCTGGCCGAAGCCAAATGCGCCTACCTCGATGGGCACGACCTGGATATCCTCGGGTACGACGAGTGGCTGGAGGCTCTGGCCAACGGGGTGGCAGCCCACCATGCGGGCCTGATTCCCGTGTTCAAGGAGACCGTCGAGGAGCTGTTCATAGCCGGGCTGGTGAGGCTGACCTTCGCTACCGAGACCCTGTCGCTGGGCATAAACATGCCCGCCCGGACGGTCTTGATCGAAAGCCTCAACAAGTTCACGGGGGAGAGGCACGAGCTTCTCACCCCGGGTCAGTTCACTCAGCTCACCGGCAGGGCGGGGCGGCGCGGGATCGACGTCGTCGGACATGCGGTGGTGCCCCAGCAGCCGGACATTCCCTTCAAGCAGATCGCCGGCCTCGCCTCGACCCGTTCCTACCCGCTGATCTCCTCGTTTCAGCCTTCCTACAACATGGCGACCAACCTGGTCCGCAACTACTCCCGCGAGGAGGCCGAGCATCTGCTCAACTCCTCGTTCGCGCAGTACCGGACCGACAAAGAGGTGGTGGTGGTCGAGCAGCTTGCCGATCGCAACACCGCCTACCTCGCTTCCTACCGGGAAAAGATGCACTGCGACCTGGGCGATTTCGAGGAGTACTGGCGGCTGAACGAGAAGTTGACCCGGCTGGAGCTCTCGCTGAGGGCCAGGGAGGCGGACAACGAGAGGAGCGAGATCCGCCGGGCCCTGGCGGCCGCGGCGCCGGGGCAGGTGTGGTCGGTCCGCACCTCACGGGTCAGCGGCCCGGTGGTGGTCATCGGATCGGAGGACTCCGGCCGGGGCGACAGACGGCTGATAGCCCTGACCAGGACCACCCGCGTGGTGAAGATCGGCATGAACGAGCTGCGCGCTCCTCCGAAGCTGCTGGGGACCGCAGACCTGGGCCAGAGTACGGTGGCGGCGCTCGGCTCCAGGCCGGGCACGCGCCTGGAGCATGCCCTGCGCCGCAGGCTCGCCGCCGCACTGAGGATCTACGAGGAGGAGGGAGGCCTCGACGAGTCGATCGGCCTCGAACCGGAGGAGGACGACGAGGACGCGGAGATCGCCGCGGTGCGCACCTCGCTGATCCAGCATCCCTGCCACACCTGTCCGGACCGGGAGCGGCATGCTCACTGGGCGGAGCGGGCCACTAGGCTCGAGCGCGAGAACGAGGTGCTCCACAAGAAGGTCCTTTCGAAGACCGAAACCCTCTCGCGCAAGTTCGAGCGGATCCTCGACGTGCTGCAGGAGTACGGGTACCTCGAGGGCTTCAACCTCAGCGACAAGGGCGCGTCCCTGGCTCGGATCTACAACGAGAACGACCTGCTGGTTGCGGAGTGCTTGAACCGTGGGTGGCTCGATCACCTGGAGACCGCCGAGCTGGCAGCCCTGCTGACCGTGTTCGTTTACGAGAGCCGGGGTCCGGTGGAGGTGGTGGGCACCCTCCCGACGGCCCCATGCAAGAAGGCCTACGGAAAGGTCGTTCGGCTGGAGGAAAGGATCAAACGAAGCGAGGGCCGCAACGGGCTCGAACTGATTCGCGGCACCCAGACCGGGTTCGCTGCCGCCGCCTTCAACTGGTGCCGGGGCGACCCGCTGGAGGATGTCATCGACGAAGAATCGTCTCCGGGAGACTTCATCAGGTCCTGCAAACAGACCATCGACCTCCTGCGGCAACTCAGGCAGGCGGCCCGCAATCCGGATCTGGCCACCCGCCTGGACGAGGCGGTGGAGGGGCTGAACCGGGGCGTAGTCGCGTACAGCGGCGTGTCCTGGTGAGCTCGCCGTACGGCGAAGCCACGGCAATCATCGGCATAACCAAGGGCGGAGGCCCTGCGATGAGCGCCGAAACCCTGGACGAGCTGCTCACCGGCAGCGGAATCGACTACAAGATCGTGTGCGCCGCCGCCCCCGGCGACGCGACAGAGCTGGCGCGCAAAGCGGTCGAGGACGGATGCGGTTACCTGGTCTCGGTAGGCGACGACTGGGCTTTGCATGAGGTGATCAACGGGATCATGGGGGAGGGCGGCCCCATCAACCCCGAGCTGGTCCTTGCCGTCATCCCCACCGAGGATGGGAGTGACTTTCTCAGAACCTTTGGACTGTCGGCATCCCCCTCGGACAGTGTCAATCACCTGGACGGCGAGCCATTTTTCGGCATCGACGTCGGCCGGATAACCTGGGCCCCCGGCGCTTCGCCGGGATTCAGCTACTTCATCAACATGGCGCAGGCCGGCATCGGCGGAGACATGGCCAAGCGGCGCAAGCGCATGCCGAGCAGGCTGGGCAGGGTGGCCGATCTGCTGGCTTTCTGGCTGACCCTCGGATTCTTCAAGATCCCCAAGGGCGCCGTCCGGATCGACCGCCGCTCCTACGGCGGCCCGCTGGCCAACCTGATCGTCGCCAACGGCCAGTTCATTCGCGATGGCGTCCGTATGGCGGTGAAGGCCCACCCGGGCGACGGCAAGTTCGACGTCTTGATCCAGAAGGGGACCAAGCGGGACTACGTCGAGACGATGAACAAGTCCTTGAAAGGGGAGCACCTGCCCTCCAAGGTCATCAAGGAGTACCTGTCGAGCAGGGTCGAGGTGGTGGCCGACGTTCCGCTTCCGGTTGAGGTCGATGGAAAGCTGCTCGGGTTCACGCCGGCGATCTTCGAGATAGTTCCCCAGGCGTGCAGGCTAAAGATCTAGTAAAGAGTTACATCGGTGTAATTAAGCCGGTCCCGAACCGGTTAGCGTGCCATTCGTCGAGCGAGCGAAGAAGGGTATAAGTGCATGTCTCGCCTGTTGGTCGCGCCCAACCCGGATCCTGAGCTCATCGTATAGCTGCCTGGTCCAACCAAATGGCACGGGCTTCAGAAGATGAGGCCAAGCACGCCGCGGGCGATGGTGTAGGCACCGACCACCAGGAACAAAGCGGCCACCAGCACCACCGGGCCCATCCACCAGTCGGTGCTACGGGCGAGCTCGGGAGTTGCCCCCGTCTCCCGGTAGATGGCGAGTGTGGTGCCCTCGGCCGTCCGCAGCAGCGCATGATCGTCGTCGGTCTCGTCGAGCTGAGCTGTCGCAACCAGCAGCTCAGTCACTTCCTCGCTGCTGAGCGTGACTATCACCTCGTTGAGCGGCCGGCCGCGCCCGTCGGTGAGGTTCAACAGTCGTGCTGCGCGGAGGGACATCCGCATCCAGGGCGCTCCTGCGCCCCGGGGGCGATGGGGCTTCGCCTCAAGGAGGGCACATACCGGAAGCAGTATGTAACCGACGAAGCAACGAAGCCAGCGGGGATGCAGGTGCGTTCTGGGGCCGAGGGACTTCCGCGCAGCACCACTAGTCTTTGCCGAACATGGGGGCCAGCAGCGGACCGAAGGTGCCGGCCGTGACAAAGAGGTCCTCAGCCCGCGACTTGTCCTGGTCCAGGTGGGAGAGCAGGTCCACGCCCAGGTACAGAGCCACCACGGCAAATGCCAGCGTGCGGGGCTTGACGGTACCCTCGAACATCGAACCGGCAAGGAGCTCGGTGATCACCCCTTCGGTGAACTCGATCCACGGCTCCATCCGCGCGACCACCTCGGGCCCCAGGTCCGGGCGGGCCAGGCTTCCTGCGATGAGCTCGGAGATCACCGTGATGTGCCCGGACTCGAGGTCCTCCCGGTACAACCTAGTGGCAGTCTGGATCTTCTGGTCCACGTTCAAGGCCTTGCCGATGGAGTCCCGGTACCTGCTCATGCGGTTCGAGCTGGTCTTGTCGAGGGTTGCCAGCAGCAGGTCGTTCAAGGTTCCGAAGTGGTAGAAGATCAAGGCCTGGTTAAAGCCGCCGCGCCGGGCGATCGCGCGGGCGCTAGTGCCGGCGAATCCCTCCTCCTTCAAGGTTTGAAAGGCGGCGTCGACTATCCGACCCTTGGTCGAAGCGGGCGATTCTTCCTTGTGCGACGTGACCTTTTGCAAGTTCCCAGCCTAGAACCGTTTGCACATTCCCGCCGATAGCCCATAATCCCTCTCGATTATCAAGAGAGGCGGAGATGAGCGTAGACGAAATTGAAGAACCCGGCGAAGAGGACGATGAAGAAGACGAAGAAGGCGTCCCGGTCGTAGCGGACGACGAGGCCAGCTTTGACGAGTTCTTATCCAAAGCAAAAGAGACTACCGACGCCGACGAAGAGGAGGAGTCCCTCCTCGACCTGACGCGCGAAGAGAGGTTGGAGTCGCTCTCCATCCGTGCTGCGCCCAAGCAGCCCAACGAGTTCGTGTGCACATCGTGCCGGCTGGTCAAGCATGAGAGCCAACTTGCCGACCCCCAGCGCGAGCTCTGTCGAGACTGCGTTTAGCACCTGAAGGGGCGCTGGTAACCCCGCCCCAGGGCCTTGCCGCCAGGCCGTTGTCCGCCGGTCTGGTTGCAGGATCCGTATCCGGCTTAGCCTGCTCACTGGCGTTTCCACCGTTCGATGTAGGGCTGTTGGCCTACGTCGCCCTGGTGCCTCTGGCGATGTACTTCTCGACCGCTCGGGCGAGGCCGCTGGCGCTGGCGTCCACAGCATTCGGACTGAGCTTCTTCGGGGTACTGATCTACTGGATCAGGCTCTTCGGCAGCCTGGCCTACGTGGCGCTGGCCCTGGTGCAGACTCTGTGGGTCGTCGCGTCGCTTCAGGTGGCGCGGCTGATCCGGGATCGCTTGCCGCCGGGCGCTCGGTTTTTTGCTCTGCCGCTGGGTTTCCTGATAGGGGAGTTCGCTCGATCGCACCTGCCGTGGGGAGGCTTCTCTTGGGGCGGCATCGGCTACACCCAGCACGACAACCTGCTGGCGCTGCACCTGGCGCCATATACGGGCGTCTGGGGAATCGCGTTGGTGATCCTGCTGGTCAACTCCTTGATCGCCGAGGCGATCCTGAAGGCCCGGAGCTCGCCCCGTGCATCCGCAAAGCGCCTGGCCGGTGCGTTGGTGCTGGCGCTGTTCCCGGCGATCCTGCCGGTGGGCCAGCCCGAAGGGGAGAGCGCCAAGATCGCCATGGTCCAGGGGAATGTGCCGGAGGGCACGCTCGACCCAAACGCCGACGACCTGATCGTGATGCGCAGTCACGTGGAGCTGACCCGCCAGCTCGATACCGCGGATCTTGCGCTCGTGATCTGGCCCGAAAGCTCGTTCGATCAGGATCCGTTCCGGGACCCCGAGTTCAAGCAGGCCTTGGACGAGTCGATTGCTGAGGCGAAAACGCCGTTCATCGTCGGTTCGACCCTGGGCACGAGAAACGAAGGTCTTCGTAACAGCAGCCTCATGTTCGAGGAGGACGGAACCCTCGTGGGCATCTATACGAAGCAGCGGTTGGTGCCCTTCGGCGAGTTCGTGCCGTTCAGGAGCTTCCTTCAGCCTCTGGTAGCGGAGCTCGACCGGGTGCCCGTCGATCTGGTCGCCGG
>JBBDRH010000074.1:0-1752 GCA_040905645.1 Actinomycetota bacterium | reverse complement strand
CTTTACGGAAGCGACCAGGCTGCAACTCACACCGGCAGAGCACTTCTCCGCGGTGAGTCCGCGAGTGTTTGCGCCAAACTTGAAGAGTGCGGAGTCTTTCGGATGCAGCACGTTTCATCAGTATCTGGGTCTAACGCTGCGGCTGAGGAGAGCGGCGCCGTCAGGCGACGCGTTGATCTTCCCCCGAAAAAGTGGACACGGCTTCACGCCATCAATCTCTCATACTCTTCGGGCGTGTGGTAGTCAATCCCAGAGTGTAGGCGGTGGTGGTTATAGAAGCGGATATAGGCCTTGAGCGCCGCGTCGAGCTCAGCGAATGTCGCGAAGGTCCGGCCTCGGATCCACTCGGTCTTCATGGTGTGGAAGAACGACTCCATGTGGGCGTTGTCCTGGCAGTAACGGGGTCGGTTCATGCTGGGGCGGATCCCGTGCTGCGTGAGGATCGCGCGGTAGCGATACGCCCCGTACTCGATCCCACGGTCGGAGTGGAAGATGAGCGCCTGCGCGGGCGTTCGGTGTCGGATCGCCCGCTGCATGGCGAGCGCGGTGAGATTCACCGTACGGTCCGACCCGAGCGCCCAGCCCACGATGCGGCGCGAGTACACGTCCATCACGGCGGCCAGGAAACAGGGGCGCCCGTTGGCCTTGAGGTAGGTCACATCGCCCACCCACTGCTGATTGATCGCCGCGGGTGGAGCGGTGGCCACCCTGAGGTTGGCGGTGGCCTCAAAGAAGCGATGCACGCCCGGGGCCCGGCGGGTCACCGTCACCACCCGGCCCCTGAGTCCCGCCGCGCGCATGAGCCGCGCCACCCGATGCTCGCTGGTGGCGATGCCCTGTCTGTGCAGGGCCTGGACGACCCGGGGACTGCCGTAGGTGCCGTGGGAGCGGCGATGGATGCACTCGATGCGCTGTAGGAGCGTGTGGTTGGCCTCGGCTCGCGCGCTCGGCGCACGGTGTCGCCAGGCGTAGTAGCCGCTCGTCGAGACCCGGTACTGCCGGCAGAGGAACTTGGTCCCGTACTCACCGCGGTGCCGCCTTATGAACGCGAACATGTCCGACTTCGCTCCAAATTGAACTGGAGCGCTTTTTTTAAAAGGTCGTTCTCGATCCTCGCCTTCTTCAGGGCCGCTTCCAGTTCGCGGATGCGCTTTTCTTCTGCCACGGTCACCTCCATGGCCTTCACTTCCTTCAGCTTGGGGTGGGCCGACCCCTTCAACGTCCCCTCCCGGAGCTCCTTCTTCCAGCGCGAGAGCATGAAGGGGTGGATGTGCAAGGCCTCAGCCACGGCCTTCGTCTCGATGTCCGGGGCGTTGGCCATCTTCACCGCGGTCACCTTGAACTCGCTGCTGTAGCGATGCTGCTTCATCCGTCCCGTGGACTCCTGACAGCGCTTGACCCCTCGCATCGGACACCCCCTCAATCGTTAGGTTTGGGTGTCCACTTTATTGGGGGAGGTACTGTTTGCCGCTGAAACGACGTGTTAGCCGACCCGCCCTAGAAGTTGATGTCGTCGTCTGAGAGGTACTCAAGAGAGGTGGCCTCTGCTTGATCGGCGGTCTCGAACGAGGAGACCATCTCGATCAGCCGCTCGCCCTGGGCGAGGAGTTGGTCGTACGTCATCACCGCTATTCCGTTGAGACGTCTATTGAGCCCGTGGAGTGCAGTGAGTTTGTCCATAGGCCAGTCATTGGATCTGCCAATGACAATAGTGGCTCGCGGGTGGTAGGCGACAATTTCCGGATGATCACG
>JBBDRH010000073.1:0-1755 GCA_040905645.1 Actinomycetota bacterium | reverse complement strand
ACATCTCGAAGTCCGAAATCCAGCCCTCCGCCTTGTATTGTTCGACCAGTCGCTCCAGTTCCTGGGTGACCGAGACGCGCCACGGGTTACCCTGGTAGGATTCGGAGTGACACCATTTCCAAGGTTTCGGCGGCATCTCGAAATCGTCATAGGCCGCGGCCTGGAGGGTGTCCTCTACCCCCTGATAGAGTTCCTGGATTTCCGCCGGCAGGGTTCCGTAGGCTTCGGGCAGATCCTGCGCCAAGGCGCCTGATGCCGCCTGCAGGGCGACCACCGCCGCAGCGGCGGCGATCCCCCAGGACTTCGCACGTGAATGCATGTTGCTTTCTCCCTTCGGGCCGAGGCCCACTTCGCTCAAGCGGTGCTTCCCCTGAATTCGTACAGGCGGCTTCCGCCAGGTTCTCAATTTTGTATTTGAGAAGCCTTGTTCAAATGAGATATTCAACCCGACACCGAGTCAAGTCCAACTTAGGGCTGAAAAGTTAGATCAAGAGGGGATTTGGATGGGCAGAGGAACCTGGCTGGTGGTCGGCAGTCTCAATCGCGAAGCGCCGTACTTTCAGGGTGCGCGCGGACCCGGGCTTTCGGTGATGTCCTTTGACGAGTCGAAGCTGTCGGCGGAGACCGTTGCCGAGACCTCTTCGATCGACAATCCGACCTTCCTCACCGTGGACGAGCCGAGCGGCTGCATCTATGCAAACTCGGAGGTCTTCGGGTGGCACGAAGGGGTGGTCAGTGCCTATCGCTATGACGCAGCCGGACAACGCCTCGACTACCTGAACAAGCAGCCGACGCTGGGCAGCATAGCCGCCTACAACTCCCTCAGTCGCGACCGCCGGCATCTGTTCGTGGCCAACTACGCCATGGGCAGCGGCGGTCCCGATCAGGCCGTCGCGGTGTTTGGTGTAGACGCCGTCGGTCGGCTCTCCCCGCCGGTAGCAAGCGTCGCGCATGCCGGCCGCGGCCCGCATCCGGAACGGCAGGAGCGCAATCATGCGCACTGCGTGCTGCAGGCGCCGGAAAGCCAACTGGTGCTGGTGGCCGATCTTGGGTTGGACCGGATCGTGGGCTACCGGCTCGAGGACGGTGGTGGCCTGACTCGGATCGGTGAGACCCCGACGGCGCCAGGGTCGGGCCCCCGGCACCTGGCATTCCATCCGCAGGAGCGGCTGGTACTGGTCTCCAACGAGTTGGACTCGACCGTCTCGTCCTTCTCGTGGGACGACAGTGGAAGGCTCGAGCACCGTGCGACCGTCGCCATCGTGCCAGACACTTTCGGCGGCGAGAGCCACGCCGCAGACCTGCATTTTTCTCCTGACGGCGCCTTTGCCTATGCGTCCAATCGCGGCCACGACTCGATAGCGGTCCTCTCGGTGGAGGCCCCGTCGGGTGCGCTGAAGCTGGTGGAACAGGCGCCCAGCGGCGGGAAGACGCCGCGAAACCTGACGCTGACCCCGAGCGGCCGGCATGTTCTTGCTGCCAATCAGAACGGCGACAATATCACCATCTTCGAACGCAACGAGGGCAGCGGCCGTCTTCGCGATACCGGTAGCCGCATTCTTATTGGCACGCCGGTGTGCGTGAGGGTGGCAGCGATCGGCTGACGCCCTGCGTCATCGCTCCGGGTCCTCGGTCTCAGCCCATCATCGCATTTGAACCTGCTCCGCAGATAAAATTCGCTCGCCGGGACGCGGTTGACCGCGCCGCCTACCCTTGCACGCCGAAGTGATCGGGGGCGGACTCCACTCCGGCAGC
>JBBDRH010000072.1:0-10725 GCA_040905645.1 Actinomycetota bacterium | reverse complement strand
CAAAGCTAGGATTCGCTTCGCTCAACTCTCGCTCCCTTCAATAATCAAGACAAGAGAACCGGAGGGAGCTTTTCTCCCTCCGGTTCCTCAAGCGTCGTGCCCATTTTTGATCAGTCTTCCTGGTACCTGTCGCCGTGCGGCTTCACCGCCGCGTAGGGCTCCATCGTGTACCGGATGACCCTGTCGTTGGCATCCTGGCGCACCAGGCGGTAGCCCGGCTCGTGAGGCGGCCTCTGGACGATGAACTGAAGTGCGATGGTCTGCTTGGTCAGCTTCGGGTTGTACAAGCTGACCTTGATGTACGAGTTTGGAAATGCCTCCCTGCAACGGGTGACCTCATGCAGGCCTCCGGCCGCATCCTTCAAGTCGAACATCGGCATTCCCCACATGTCCCAATAGACGTTGCGCGGGTGAGGGTCGTCGGTGTACTCGATGGCCACCGCCCAGCCGTTGTCGATTCCGTACTGAATCTGGGCACGAATCTCATCGTCCGATAGCTCCGGAAGATAAGAGAACGTCCCTTGCGTGATCTTGAGTCCAGTTCCCATTTGTCTTTCTCCTGAATGTCTTTACCAGTGCTGGCTAGCGGACCGGGGTCGGCAGCTCGAGCACGTCGGGCACGTCGGTGGACTCGAAGTCGAAGGTGATGTCGCCCCAGACCTCGAGAGCGGAAGCCAGCGGAGAGCAGGTCTTCGCGGCCTTCTTCAGGATGTCCGGACCTTCCTTGAAGTAGTCCCGGCCCTCGTTGCGAGCCTGGATCATGGCCTCGACGGCCACCCGGTTGGCGGTTGCGCCTGCGGCTACTCCCATGGGGTGGCCGATGGTGCCTCCACCGAACTGAAGGACCACGTCCTCGCCCAGGTAATGCAGCAGTTGGTGCATCTGACCGGCGTGGATCCCGCCGGATGCCACCGGCATGACGCCCGGCGTGTGCGCCCAGTCCTGATCGAAGTAGATGCCTGTGACCGGGTTCGCGGCGACCTTGTCCTCACGAAGGGTGTCGTAGTAACCCTTGATTGCATTCGGATCACCCTCGAGCTTGCCGACCACGGTTCCGGAGTGGATGTGGTCGACGCCGAGCATACGGCACCACTTGGAGAGAACCCGGAAGTTGACGCCGTGGTTCTTCTGACGGGCGTAGGTCGCGTAACCGGCACGGTGAAGGTGCAGGATCAGGCCGTTCTTCCGGGCCCAGTGCGACATCGAGGTCATCGCGGTGAAGCCGATGGTCAGGTCGATCATGATGATGACGCTGCCCAGCTCCTTGGCGAACTCCGCCCGCTCGTACATGTCCTCCATCGTGGCCGCGGTGACGTTCAGGTAGTGGCCCTTGATCTCGCCGGTGACCTCCTCCGCACGGTGAACCGCCTCGATGCAGTAGCAGTAGCGGTCACGCCAGCGGTTGAAGTTCTGGGAGTTGATGTTCTCGTCGTCTTTGACGAAGTCGAGACCTCCGCGAAGGGCTTCGTACACCACCCGGCCGTAGTTGCGAGGCGAAAGCCCCAGCTTGGGCTTGGTGGTGGCGCCCAGAAGCGGACGGCCGTACTTGTTGATCATCTCCCGCTCGGTGATGATGCCGTGCGGCGGCCCCTGGAAGGTCTTGATGTACTCGCGCGGAATGCTCATGTCCTCCAGGCGCAGGGCTTTGAGGGCCTTGAAGCCGAAGACGTTTCCGATGATCGAGGAGGTCAGGTTGGCGATGGATCCCTCCTCGAACAGGTCGTGCTTGTAGGCGATGTAGGCAATCCACGAAGGCGGGCTCGAGTTCGGAACCGGGATCACCTTGTAGGCCTTGGCCTGGTAGTTGTCGTGTGCAGTCAGACGGTCGGTCCAGACCACCGTCCACGTTGCCGTGGAAGATTCACCTGCGACTGCTGCTGCTGCCTCTTCTGGCTCTACCCCGCTCTGTGGCGTGATACGGAAGGCCGCGATGATATCGCTCGCCTCCGGCACGTAGTCGGGCTTCCAGTAACCCATCTCCTTGTAGGGCATAACCCCCGCAAGCCACCGTGGGCGGCCTGGCTCGCTCGTTCCCGCCATAAAATCCTCCGTCCTAAATCTCGTCCGGTTCCCGAATGCCGGATCCGTCTGTCTCAGGATAGGGGCATATTACCTAAAGTGCAATTGAAGCTTTTATGACTTCACTTAGGTAGTTCTCTAACCTTTGTGGTCCTCGAGCGGTTAAGCAAAACGTACCCTTAAGTTTTATTGACGTTAGTTAGGGGGCTATCTAAGATAGAGGGCAATGACCACGCGAGCTGGGGGCGAACAAATCAAACCTCGGCTGAGGGAGCGCAGCGACCGAATCCAGGCCTTGGCTTCTCATGTCCACCGGAGCGACCGCAGGGAGCGGAGTGTGGCAGAGCCTTGCCGATCCAAACGCGACCGGAGGGAGTGCCGGGTCGTGGCGGAGCGATTTGAAAGCTTTACCTCGACGATCGGAAGGCCCCCGAAGGAGAGCACAGGCTCGTGACTTTTGGACAGCTCAAGACTTTCCTCGAGGTCGTTCGGCAAGGCTCGATCCGCGCCGCTGCGGCCAGCCTTTCGGTTACCGAACCTTCCGTTTCGGCAGGCGTGGCCTCCCTTCAGCGCGAACTTGGAGTGGCCCTCCTCGAGCGACACGGCCGGGGGATCAAGGTAACCGCAGCCGGCGAGGAGTTCGCCAAGTACGCCTCGCAAATCCTGGGGCTTTACGACAAGGCGGGGAGGCGTGCACGGGAGAAGGCGGGCCAGGCCGCCCAGCTCCGCCTCTCGGCGGTGACCACTGCCGGCGAGTACCTCATGGCGCCGCTGCTCAAGCTGTTCAGGGAAAAACATCCGGGTGTGGAGCTGTGGATGGAGGTCGGCAACCTTCACTCGGTTTTCGACAGCCTTCTTTCCTATCATGCGGACCTGGGTATCGGGGGAAGGCCGCCGGACAACGGCGACATAATCGGCGAGCCCATCATCGACAACCGGCTCGTGGTCGTCGGCGCGCCGGATCACCGGTTCGCCGATGCGGGTCCCTTCGACCGCTCGAAGCTGTCGGGAGAGACCTGGCTGCTCAGGGAGGCCGGTAGTGGCATTCGCAGCAACACCGAGGAGTTCCTGAAGGAGGCCGGAATCGACTCGCCCCCGTTCATGACTCTCGGAAGCAACGGGGCCGTCAAGCAGGCAGCGTCTACCGGGCTGGGGGTGACTCTCATGTCAACCCACGCGGTCGCCGGGGAGCTGGCCGCCGGCACCCTTTGCCGCCTGAAGGTGATAGGCACGCCGCTCCAGCGGTCGTGGCACGTCCTTTACCGCGCCCAGATCGACCATACTCCGAGTGCGGAAGCGTTTCTTCAGCTGCTGAGAACCAGCACCGCGAGGAAGAGCGTCAGGGACTGGTTCGGCACCTCGAAGAAATACCTGGACTAGTGCACTAAGCAGAGCGGCGGGACGCAGGGCCTGCCGGCGCCCCATCGGGAGCGCCTCTTAAGGCAGATTGTCCTCGATGGTCTCCGCTCGGGCGGACTGGAGCTGCCAGACGATGAGCAGCTGGGTCAGACCCAGAGGCCCCGAGGAACGCTCGGTGTCGCCCTCGGCGAACAGACCGATGGCATCCGGGTTGAGCTCGCCATCCTGGTGCATCTTCTCCCAGATGATCCCTTCCGCCTCGGCCGCCACCTCCATGGGAACGGATCCGTCGATCTCGAGAAGGTCCACCGGCTGGCCGCGGTCCCGTGCCAGCGCAAAACGAATCGGCTCGTACTTGGAGGTTCGAGTTGCCGACGCGATCTCCGCCAGGTAGGGGTGCGGCAGCGAGGGACGAAGGACCAGCTTCACGTTGTAGTGGCCCGCATCGACGTCGACGTCAGCCCCGGGGGGGTGGAACCTCACGACGATGTCCGCTTTGTTGCGCTGCGGCCGGATGAACGCCTCCGACTCCGGCTCCCGCTTCGCCAGGTCCGCATCCACCTGCTCCGGGGTGTAGTTGCGTTTACCAACGTCTCTTTTGATCTTCCACGCCCGCCGCACGTCCTCGGGAGGATCGAGATAGACCTTGACGTCGAAGCAGTCGCGCATCTTCTTGGTGTAGAAGCCAAAAAGGCCCTCGACCACCACGTACTCCTGAGGCGTGACCAGGACCGGCCGGTCGAGGGTTCCGTGCTCGTGGTTGTAGATCGGCTTGAGTATCGGCTCACCATCGGCGAACAGCTGCAGGTGCTGCTCGATGATCTCCATGTAGTTGCAGTCGGGATGCAGAGGGGTGAAGGGAAGGCTTCTCCGCTCCTCGCGGTCGTACCTGTGGTAGTCGTCGGTGCACATGGTGGTGACCCGGTTTTCGCCGACGATCTTGGCGATGCCGGCCGTCAGCGTGGTCTTGCCGGAGGCGGAGTCCCCGACCACACCCAACATGATTGGGCCTCGCTTGCCATTGGGAGCGCGACTAACTAGAAGGGAGTTCCGAGAGGCCATGCCGTAGTTTACACAACGGAAATGATTATGTGGATAGGCCGTTCCCCGGCCGAAGGTGCCCTCAATCGGTGGGGGGTAAAACGTTCCCGTAGCATGATCCGACGCAGACCTCCCCGGGGTGATACGGTCCGAGGTCTGGATGCTCCAGCATGCCGCGGAAGGCGAAACGCAGCCTCCCCATCGCCGCCAACCGACTCAATGGAAAAGAGGTCTACATGAGCAACGGCAAGATCGTCCCCTCGGTGTTGAATGCCAACCTCGCCCGATTGGGTGAGGACGTGGTAACGCTGGCCGCGGGGGGTGCCGACTCGATCCAGTGGGACGTCATGGACGGGCACTTCGTTCCCAACCTGACCTTCGGAGCCGAAGTGATCAAGGCATGCCGCAGCCTGGTCGACATCCCGTATGAAGCCCACCTGATGATCGAGCATGGCGAACGCTGGACGCAGTCATACGTCGAGGCCGGCTGCGAAACAGTGATCGTCCACCCCGAAGCTTTGGTCCACCTACACCGCACCCTCGAGGAGATAAGGCGCATGGGCTCGAGGTCGGGGGTCGCCCTGAACCCGGCGACACCTCTGGAGGACATCCGCCACGTAATAGGGTCGATCGACTTCATCCTTGTGATGACCGTCAACCCGGGATTCGGCGGGCAGAGCTACATCGCGGAGATGGAGCCCAAGATCGCAGAGGCCCGGCGGCTCATCCAGTCAACAGGGCGCGACATACCGCTGGAGGTGGACGGTGGTATCTCCGCGGCAACCATCGGTGCGGCGGCCCGGGCCGGGGCGGACCACTTCGTGGTCGGATCGGCCCTGTTCAGGCACCCGGACGGAATAGCGGCAGCCCTGGCCGAAACCAGGGCTGCGCTCGATGCAGCTTTATAAAAGGCGGCCCCGTCAGGGCTTAGCCCGGCGAGGTTGCGAGGGCAGCGGCATAACCGCGGCCAACCTCGTCCCAGTTCACTACTTCCCAGAAGGCGGTCACGTAGTCGGGACGGCGGTTCTGGTACTTCAGGTAATAGGCGTGCTCCCAGACGTCCAGCCCCAGGATGGGAAACTCCCCGGCGGTCAGCGGCGAATCCTGGTTGGGCAGGGCGTAGGGCACCAGCTGCCCCTCGGCGACGACCAGCCACGACCACCCGCTGCCGAAGTGGTTGAGCGCGTTGTTGGTGAACAGCTTCTTGAAGGCCTCGAACGAGCCGAACACGGAGTCAATTGCCGCACCCAGGTCGCCGCTGGGCTCTCCCCCGCCGTTGGGCGAAAGGGTAGTCCAGAAAAGGCTGTGATTGGCGTGGCCGCCCCCGTGGTTACGGACCGGAGTGGTGAGCTCGGCCGGAACGTTGGCGAAGTTCAACAGCAGCTCCTCGACCGACTGATTCGACAGCTCATCCTTCCCCTCCAGCGCAGCGTTCAGCTTGTCGATGTAGGTCTGGTGATGCTTGGTGTGATGGATCTCCATCGTCCGTGCGTCGATGTGAGGCTCCAGCGCGTCGTACGCGTACGGCAGCTCCGGCAGCGTGTACTTCCCCATGTCTTCCCCCTCGTTTTTGGTCCTGCGCCTCGAACTGGACGCGTTCTGACAAATCTCCCCGCTTGATTCAGGCCAGTATAGAAGGGGTACCCGTTCTTAGCGGCGCCGAATCAGCGGCACATCTGCGCCTCAACCTTGAACCTGCTCCAACGGCCTGAAGAGCTGTACCCGGACCTGATCCCCCGCTTTCACTGCCTGGTCGCCCGGTGGGATGACCGCCAGGCCGTTGGCTTTGACGACCGTCCCCAAAAGATTCGAGGCTGCAGGACCGGTGGAGCGAGCCCGCCATGCGCCGTTTTCGGAGTACACGAAAACTCGCGAGTAGCGGGTCTTGTCCGGCAGCCCCTCCATCTCCTCATCGATTGAGGCCGTGATAACCGGGCGAAAAAGGTCGGTCCGGCCCATCATCTTGAGCAGAGCCGGACGAATGAAGAGCTCGAACGAGACGAATACCGAGACCGGGTTCCCCGGCAGGCCGAAATACGTCCTTCCTTCGACGACCCCGAAGGCCTGGGGCATCCCGGGCTGCATTGCCACCTTGTAGGAGTCGATCCGGCCCAGCTCGGAAACCACCTTCTTCACCACGTCAAGGTCTCCCACCGACATCCCGCCGGAGGAGATAAACACGTCGATCTCGGGGGCCCGGCTGACGAAGAGGTTGCGGAGCAGGTCCTCGTCGTCCGGAACGATCGGGGGACGCACCGGCGCTATCCCGAGCTCCCTCAGGTTTCCTGAGATCGTGTAGCCATTCCCGTCGGGGATCTGCCCGAAAGCGGGCTTGGTGCCCGGCTCCACCAGCTCGTCGCCGGTCGAGACCACGCAGACCCTGACCTTGGGATAGACGGTGACGGCGCCGAAGCCAGCCGTCGAGAGGTTGCCCAGCTCCGGCCCGGAGAGGATCTTGCCGCCCGGAACCACGACGTCCCCCTCCTTGAGATCCTGGCCGGGCGGCCTGACGAACATGCCCGACTTGAACGCCTTGTTCACCGTCACCTTGTCCGGCTCGGCGGTGACGTCCTCCTTGGGAGCGATGCAGTCGGCTCCCGGGGGCACCGGCGCCCCGGTGGCGATCCAGATGGCCTCGCCGGGACCCACCTGGGCGTCCGGAGTCTTTCCGATGAAGGCGCTTCCCACCCGGCGAAGGATCACCGGCGACTCCCCGGCCCCGGCCACATCTTCGGCTCGAACTGCGTAACCGTCCATTGCCGAGGAGGCGAAGGTGGGTATGTCGTAGGGCGCTATGGCATCCTCGACCAGCACACATCCCCACGCATCCATCAGAGGCACGGTCACCGGATCGAGCGGCTTGACCGCGTCGAGAATGTCCTTGCGGACGGCCTCGACGGTCCTCATCTCGTA
Source organism: Actinomycetota bacterium (assembly GCA_040905645.1). GTDB lineage: Bacteria > Actinomycetota > CADDZG01 > JAHWKV01 > JAHWKV01 > JBBDRH01. The sequence goes on along the minus strand of JBBDRH010000072.1, from coordinate 3,393 downwards.
GGCCACGTCAAGCGCCCTCGGCATCGGCGGGGGGAGGGCTCTCCTCCAGCCCGACCCAGCGATGCTCTCCCGGCCGGCTCTCCTTCTTCCAGACCGGGCAGCGGACCTTGACCTCGTCGATCCCGTACCTGGCGGCCTCAAACGCCTCGCCTCGATGCGCCGACGAACAGGCCACCACCACGGTGTGGTCGCCGACGGTCAGGTCCCCCAGCCCATGAAGAATCGCCACCCCGCTCAGCGGCCACTTCGCGGCAGCCTCCTCTGCCACCTGGCGCAGGACCGACTCGGCCATCTCTCGGTAGGCGGAGTACTCCAGGCGATCCACGTCGCCCCACTCCTCCGCATGATTGCGCACGGTTCCCACGAATAGGACGGTGCCCCCGGCCTCCGGAGCGACAACCGCATCCATCGCCTCCTGGATCGAGATGCCCCCCTCGCGCAGACCCGTGATGATGTTGGCCCCGCCGGCTACCGGCGGCAGCAGCGCCACCTCGTCGTCCTGGTTGAGAACGATGTCGCCCGCGGCCATCTCCTGGTTCACCGCCGTGCGGATCTTGCCCGCCAGCAGCTCGGCGGCGGGGTGCTTCTCGAAGATGATGTCCATCAGGTTCTGAACACTCGAGCCGTCGGGAATCTCCAGAACCTCCTCGTGAAGGCCGGTGCGTTCCACCAGACCCCCGAACATCCGCACTCTAACCTTCATGCTCACCACTTCTTTCATAACGGGGGTCCAGCCAGTTGCCCGGCCGGCCGGTGCGATGCCTCATCAGTCCCGCCAGGATCGACAGCGCAATCTCCTGCGGTGTCCTGGCGCCCAGGTTCAGCCCGACGGGCGACTGAATCCGTGCGATATCGGCCTCGTCCACGCCGATGGACCGAAGCTGCTCGAGGTGGTGCCCGGTGTGCCTCGCGCTTCCGATGATCCCAACGAATCGGGGCCTTAGGCCCATCACCCCTGCCACCTGCTGCGGCACCGTGGGGGCTTCGTGATCGGTGTGGATCACGTCGATATCGACGCCGCCGGCCACTGCCTCGGTCGACGAGAGCACGGTGCCCGCCGCCTCGCGGTGCTCGGGCGTGATCCAGTCCTCACGATCCTCGACGAGGACCGGCTCGTAACCGAGGTCGCGGCCCCACTTCAGCAGCCAGAGCGCTATCGGCGTGGCACCGACCACTACCAGTTGGGGATGTTTCGTGTACGGCTCGAGGTAGACCTCGACCGACCCGAGGTCGTGGTGGTAGGTGCGGAGGACGGCCTTTCCCCCGGCGAGGATTGCGGCAGACTCGCCGGCCGCGGCGGTATCGAAATCGGAGCAGCCGAGCGTCCCCGCGATCGGTCCTCCCGGGCCCAGGATCATCTTTTGGCCCACCGTGCATGGAGGTGCTCCATGCGTCCGAATGGCGGTGGCAAGGATCGTCTCCTCACCCTTGTGCATTCGCTGGGCCAGGGTCGCGGCAAAGTCCCAGCTAGGGGCAGCGGCAGGGGTATCGACCGGGGTCCCGGCGAGCTTGCCGTGGGAGTGGCCGTGATCATGCTTGTGGTTCGAATGGTCGTGTTTGCTACCGGCCCCCGCTTTGGCCGGCTCCTGCGCATCGGGCGGGCCGTCCTGGTGCTGGGTGTGACCGGAGATCAGATCCAGCGCGTGGCCGAGCAGGGGCAGCACCACGTCGAGACCCTCCTGCACCCCCTTCGGGCTTCCCGGCAGGTTGACCACCAGAGCATCCCGCAAGACACCGGTCACTCCCCGGGAGAGGATGGCCATCGGCGTCTTCGCCCGGCCGTCGGCCCGTATCGCCTCGGCCAGGCCGGGTGCCTGCCGTTCGAGCACCGCTAGAGTGGCCTCGGGCGTAACGTCCCGGGGCCCGAGCCCGGTGCCGCCGGTGCTGATCACCAGGTCGGAAGCCTCCGCCATCGCTATCAACGCAGGCTCTATCTCCGAGCGCTCGTCGGCGACCACCCTTCGATCGGTCACCTCGAATCCTGCGGCGCTCAGCGCCTCAGCGAGGACCCTGCCCGAGTCGTCGGTCCGGGTCCCGTGAAACACTCCGTCGCTGACGGTGAGCACTGCGGCTCTTCGCTCTCCTCCCGCCAAATGCCTAGTCCTTCCCGAATCGCCTGGATGCGCGGTTAAACACGATGTGTGAGTGCACTTGTCCCCCGGCCAAATCGGTGCCCAAAACGAAGATGAACTAAGTAGCTAATGAGTCTAAGATTAACTTGGAGTTAATCCATACGCACGGTCTGCCAGGGCGCCACGAATACTGAGGCCAGCCTATTTTTGAGCTTGGTGGAACGGGAGTTTGAGCTGTACGACAGCTAGGAGGTCTTCATGGGGATCAGGTTGGGCAGTCTTGCTGGATACTCATTCGAAGGCCCTTTGCTGCTGGGCGGCTGGAACCCTCCCAAACGGCCCGGCGTTTACGCGGTCTTGTACAAGGCCGACCCGGAAGGCAAGCCGGAAACCTATTCCGTCATCTATGTGGACTACGCTCTGGACCTCTCCAAGGCGGGGCTTCCCAAGGCTCACCCACGGGCAGGATGCTGGGCCGAAAGGGCGGGAGGTCCTTGGAAGCTCCACGTAGCGATGTACTTCGTTCCCGACTCCAAGTCGCTCCAGGGGACCCTTTATAACATCAAGATCGAGTTGATCGCGAAGTACAATCCCTTCTGCAACCTGGAGAAGTTCGACAATGCATGGGACAACAGATGGGTCGGGGACTACACGTCCAGCCTCACGGCCCCGCTGGCTCCCAGAGGAGCTCACGAGGAGCCGATTTAGTTAGGTTGCGCATAGTGCTAGTCTTTTCACTGATCTCATAAGTAGGCGTAGTTCAAAGGGTTGTAGAGGTTGTTCGAAAGGAGTGGGGAATGGCGGACGACGATTTTGTAGCCAGTCCGGGAAGTCCACGGATCTATGAGCTGGTCCAGGACGCTCCAGGAAAAGGCAAAGCCAACTCGGTCTGGGCATGGCCCGAGGTGACTGAAATGCTAAAAATTGCCGGCCAGCCAGTTCCGGGCCCGTGGCCTCCCCATCAGGAGAAGAGGCCCGACCCGTCATTGGCATCCGGCGAAGCTGTCGCCGTGTCGGAGCCGGAGCAGGAGCTCCGAGACATCGCTCGCAAGAGAGGCGACGCTCCCACGGAGGACGGCGCAAGCTACGCCCGCTGGCGCAGGGGTGGCGAAGCCGCCGACTACGGCTCGGCAGCCTCGAGCCCCGGTGGCCTTGGCGCTCCGGTCGTGACCGATGTCGTGAAGAAGCACCAGGCCGCAGTGGGCAGCAAGGGCATCTGGACCGACACCGCGTCCGTCTGGAAGGGCGGCTCGCTTAAGGACCTGGACCCGAACGTCGAGTAGATCGGCAGCTCAGAAAAGGAAAGTCCCGGCGCCAAGCG